>JBBQXI010000090.1:0-11116 GCA_038209805.1 Bacteroidales bacterium
GTCTTTAGCCACGTCCGCAGCGGAAATGGCCAGATCAATAGATACAGTTTGGGTACTTGTTACCGCAGCATTAGTATTCTTTATGCAAGCTGGTTTTGCTTTTGTTGAGGCTGGTTTTACCCGCTCAAAGAATACAGTTAACATTCTCTACAAGAACTTGATGGACTTTGCCGTTGGCGCCATCATTTTCTGGGCACTTGGTTTCGGGTTAATGTTTGGAACCGACATCAGTGGATTCATTGGTACACCTGACTTATTCTTCAAAGGAGGATGGAGCGGGGCAATTCCTGGTGAAGCGTTCCTTATTTTCCAGACTGTATTTGCTGCAACTGCTGCAACTATTGTTTCCGGAGCAATGGCTGAACGTACCGAATTTAAATCATACCTTATTTACTCCTTCGTAATTTCTGCAGTAATTTATCCAGTATCTGGTCACTGGATTTGGGGCGGAGGATGGCTATCACAAATGACAACACCTTTCCACGATTTTGCCGGATCAACAGTTGTGCATATGCTAGGAGGAATAATTGCACTAACTGGCGCATTAGCTTTAGGTCCACGTATCGGAAAATACGATGGGAAAAAGGTCAACGCGATTCCAGGTCACAATATTCCATACGGAACACTTGGTGTATTTATTCTTTGGTTGGGATGGTTTGGATTTAATCCAGGATCACAATTAGCTGCCTCGGGTTCAGCTAACGCTGATGCCATTTCTCATATTTTTATTACTACCAACATGGCTGGAGCTGCCGGAGCATTAGCCGGATTAGGAATCAGCTGGCTTCGCTGGGGCAAACCAAGTTTAAGTTTTGCACTGAATGGCGCTTTAGCCGGACTGGTTGCCGTTACTGCAGGTTGTGATGCAGTATCAGCTTCAGGTGCAATAGCAATCGGCCTAATTGCCGGTGTCGTATTGGTATATGCAGTAAGCTTTATTGACAATACACTTCGGATTGACGATCCAGTTGGAGCAGTTTCTGTTCATGGTGTATGTGGCGGACTTGGAACAATCATGGTTGGCTTATTTTCTCAAAGCGGTGGATTGTTTTATGGACACGGTGCAGCTTTACTGATTAGCCAGATCATTGGCGTAGTTTCAGTTGCAGCATTCGCATTTATCGCTGGATTCATCTTATTCAAAATTCTTAAATCAACTGTTGGATTAAGAGTTCCAAAACGCATCGAAGAAGAAGGTTTGGATATTTACGAGCACGGAGAAAGTGCTTACAATTGATATTTTCTTCAACAATTAAGTTTGTTGTTAATTAAAGAAGAGGGGACTGTTGGGGGACAGAACCCTCTTTCTCTTTTATATAAATCAGGAAATACAGCCAAATAACAGAGATAGCATACAATATATATACTTATTTTATATACAAACCCCAATTTAAACATATATCATGTTAATTTTTTAGTATTTTACAGACACAATACCCTATTTTTAAATAGGTCATTTCATTTTTATTAATATTTTTGTCAAAACAAAATTAAAATCATGTAATTATTTAAACCCCTCAGGAAATACCCATTTCTGATTTTTAGAAACACAAAATTTAATTGTTATGAAGAAAATTGAAGCCATCGTTAGAAAAACGAAGTTTGAAGAAGTACGCGCAGCTCTTCATGAAGCTGACATTGATTTTCTGTCTTGGTGGGAAGTTAAAGGGCAGGGCACTGCACGTCAGGGACTCATATTCAGAGGCATTGCTTACGATGTTAATTCGGTAGCACGCATGTATATTTCATTTGTTGTACGTGACCAAAATGTTGAAAAATCAATCAACGCCATTCTCGAATCAGCCTATACCGGAGAAAGCGGTGATGGACGGGTTTTTATCACTGATATTAATGAGTCGATTCGAATACGCACCAAAGACCGTGGTGACGAATCGCTATACAACAAATAACCACCTCATCCCGAAAAGCAAATGAAATTAAAACATATAGGAATGGCACTACTGGCAGTAGTTGCCCCCAACATACTTTTTGCGCAGGAAATTTCGGCAACTACAGTGCCGGCACCAGTTCCGTACATCGATTTTGGAAATACCGCATGGATGATTATGGCTACCGCACTGGTTATGCTGATGACAATCCCTGGACTTGCCTTATTTTACGGTGGCTTGGTTCGTCAGAAAAACGTTCTGAACATTTTAATGCAGTGTTTTATTCTGACTGCGGTTATTACTTTAGAATGGGTATTTTTTGGATACAGTCTGTCCTTTGGATCGTCAACAGGAGTACTCGCCCCATTTATTGGCGGTTTCGACTGGGCATTTCTGAATGGAATTGGAATTAATGATGTAAGTCCATATTACATTTCACAAGCTACAGCACGCATTCCACACCTTTTATTTGTAATGTTCCAATGCATGTTTGCAGTAATTACACCGGCTCTTATTATTGGTGCTTATGCCGAACGCATAAAATTTAAAGGATTCCTTATTTTCTCCATCCTTTGGTCAATTTTCGTGTACAATCCGGTTGCACATTGGGTATGGTCAGCCGACGGTTGGTTATTAAAAATGGGGGCGCTCGATTTCGCAGGAGGAACAGTAGTCCATATAAATGCAGGTATTGCCGCACTCGTTATGACACTCATGATTGGTTCGAGAAGAAATTACAACAACCATCCAACCGCTCCTCACAACATCCCGCTGGTAGTTATTGGTGCCGCTTTACTTTGGTTTGGCTGGTTTGGGTTTAATGCAGGAAGTGGTTTAGCTGCCGACGGATTAGCCATCAGTGCTTTCCTTTCGACTCATGTTGCAACCGCTACCGCCGCATTCACATGGGTACTTTTAGATTGGACAATCAACGGAAAGCCAACAGTAATCGGTATTTGCACTGGTGCTGTTGCCGGACTGGTAGCCATTACGCCTGCAGCCGGATTCGTTGGAGTGTTGGGCGCTGTAGTGATAGGAGTTGTGGTTGCTTTGGTTTGTTTCTTTATGGTATCGGTGGTGAAACACAAATTTGGCTACGACGATTCGCTCGATGCTTTTGGAGTTCACGGAATTGGCGGTATTCTTGGTGCGCTTTTAACCGGATTACTGGCGACTCCTGCCATCCAGTCCTCATACAGCGGTTTGTTTTACGGGAATCCAAAACAACTCTGGATCCAGTTGGTTGCGACAGTTACAACAATGGTATTTTCAGGAGTGATGACTTTTATCCTCTTCAAAATTGTTGATAAAACAGTTGGTATTCGCGCCACTCAGAAAGAAGAAATTGCAGGTCTCGACATTACCCAACACAACGAAATGGCATTAGCCGAAGATTAATTTCAGTGGGTTTTATCGATACGATTTCGTAAAGTTTAGTTCGATTATATAGTTCTCGCTTCAGAAGATTTTCTGAAGCACTCAGTGAGAGACCTGTTGGGGGACAGGTCTCTCTTCTTTTATCTCAATTGAAGATTTGTTAATAAATCGACATAAATCGTAAAGCCTTCTTCCATTTCGGAAATCAGGATATATTCGTCAGCCGTATGCGAGCGTGCACTATCTCCTGGCCCAATTTTTACTGACGGAAATGGAATCACTGCCTGATCAGAAGTAGTTGGCGAACCATAATAGTTTAGCCCCATACTTATTCCTCGTTGAACAATCGGATGAGCAACTGGAATTCCTGAAGAATTTAGCCTGAACGATCGTGGTACAACATCAGCATCAACGAGCTCAGTTATTATTTCACATGCCTTCTGATTCGAATAAAACTCATTCGTGCGCACATCAACTGTAAACGAGCACAGATCTGGAACCACATTATGCTGACTTCCCGAGTTTATGATTGTTACTGTCATTTTTACTGCACCCAGAATATCCGATTTTTTTTCAAATTTATAATTCCGAATTTTTTCAATATCAGCAATGGCTTTATAAATCGAATTTTCACCTTCTTCACGGGCAGCATGTCCTGACTTTCCGTGAGCCGTACAATCCAACACCATCAGTCCTTTTTCAGCAATAGCCATTTGCATCTTGGTCGGTTCGCCAACAATGGCCAAATCCAAACTACCCAATTCATCAAGAATACTTTCCAATCCGTTCGTTCCCGATATTTCTTCTTCGGCTGTAGCTGCATAAATTAAATTGAACGGGAGATTCTCCATCGAATTGAAATGCATAAAAACAGCCAGTAATGTTACCAACGAACCACCGGCATCGTTGCTGCCAAGTCCATACAAAATTCCATTTTCGACATCCGGAGAAAAAGGATTACGTGTGTAACCACTTGCCGGCTTAACGGTATCGATATGCGAATTGAGTAAAACAACAGGAAACCCCTCATTCCAAAACTGATTTCTAACCCAGGTATTATTTACCTTCGAATCGAATTTCACATTCGATTCAGTAAAAAAACTACGAATTATTTGGGCAGCATCTTGTTCATTCCGGCTAAGAGATGAAACTGAAATTAATGATTTGAGCAGATTTATATATTCATTCATAGATTGAGTCGTTTCAATGCTTCACAAAAATCAAAAAAAAAAGTATGTATTCAGCAAAAATTAAAGAAAAACAATGTTTTTTAATCCGATTGTAATTCTTCATAAAAACTGTCGTTATACATATTTGTTCATAACTGCAAAGGAATTATTTCACATCAAAAATATAAAAGCACATTAATCTCAAAGAAAATGGCGTTTGGCGATTATTCGTTTTGATAAAAAAAGTCAAATCGGTATTTTTACCAACACAAACCTTTACATCAACTAAAATATTCAATTTATTCACATGGAGAATCAATTTAAAAAAGGCGTCACAAGACGTCATTTTCTTGGTACTGCCGCCATTGGCGTTGCAGGTGTAGCAATGTTCTCATCATTGGCTGCATGTAAACAAAAAACAACAGAGAATCCTCTGAAGCTCGGGTTTATTGGCATGGGTCGCCAATCCATGTTCTTGCTGAGCGGATTCATTTCAATCCCAGGCATTCGGGTTGTTGCGGGCTGCGATGTTTATGGCGTAAAACGTAAACGCTTCGAAAAACGGGTAAACAACTTCTATACAAAAGCTAAAATACAAGTTGAAGTTGCCACTTACGAAAAATTCGAGGAATTATTGGCACGTCCGGATATTGATGCTGTTGTGATTGCCGTTCCTGACCATTCGCATGCCCGCATTGCCATTGCAGCATGTAAAGCAGGTAAAGATGTGTACCTCGAAAAACCGATGACTTTCACCATTAAAGAAGGCCAGGAATTACGCCGCGTAGTTCGCGAAACGAACCGAATACTTGCTATTGGCAGCCAACAACGTTCGGATCCGAATTTTCAACACGCAGTAAAATTGGTACAATCGGGCGCTCTTGGTCAAATCGAAAAAGTGAATGCTTACGTTGGCGCTCCACCACGACCATTCGATCTGGAAGTTGAATCCGTACCAGCAGATCTGAATTGGAATCTTTGGCAAGGCTCGCTTCCGAATGCAGTTCCATATAACAAAGAATTAGATCCACCGATTACTGTTGATCCGGACAAGGACGAAGAATACTGGGGAGCATGGCGCTGGTACAAAGGAATGGGCGGTGGTTTCACTACCGACTGGGGCGCTCATATGTTCGACATTGCCCAATGGGGCCTTGGAATGGACAAAAACGGTCCTGTTGAAGCTTCTCCAATCGGCGACGGCACTCAATACATGGAATTTAAATATGCCAATGGTGTTGTTATGACTTCGGAGCCATTTGACGAAAAGAATACCAAAGGCGTAAAATTCATTGGAAAAGATGGATGGATTGAAGTATCGAGAGGTTATTTTAAAGCTTCAGATGATAAATTCCTACCTCCACCTGCGAAGGAAGAAGCCGCAGATGTTCCCTATGAAAACAAAATTCCACACCAGGTTAATTTTATCGAAGCCGTTCGCGAACGCAAAGATCCAGTTGTTCCGGTTGAAATTGGACACAGCAGTTGCACCGTTTGTAATCTGGGGAACATTGCCTGTGAACTGAAACGTACCGTTAAATGGGATCCAATAAAAGAAGAATTTATTGATGATGCAGATGGCGCTGCTACCAAACTAATGCATTACGAATACCGCTCGGGCTATACTTTGGTTTAGCAGAAGAGATATCTTCAAAATATAAAGCAAGCATTTCGGATTAAACCGGGGTGCTTGCTTTTTTTGTTCAGCAGAATGAAAAAAAACAGAAAAACGCAGAATATTTAAACTCTTTGTTCTCTGATGTTCTTATGTTGTGTAATGAAATTTGGAGCTTTTAATCCAGTACAAAGCGGTAAGTAATTGTGCCGGTTTGATAGGCAGGAGCATTATTATCGACATTAAATTTGGCCTGAAGTGCAGCCTTCTTTGCAGCTGAAATCAATTCAGGATCGGCAGTATTCGATCCTCTAACACCAGCTTCGGCCTTTGTTACCTGACCCGATTTATTAACAGTCACCTGAACAACAACAACACCTTCTTCGTTTCCCGGATAACGAGGCTTGGGCAACGACTGAGAGGTGCGCCCGTCCAAACTAAAAGAAACTCCATTGCCAATTCCACCGCCCGGACCATACCGTTCAGCATTGGCAGAACCCTGAGGGACACCTTGGTTACCGGTACCATAAGTTATACCCTGACTGGTACTTTTCGAATCGGGACTACCTTTTCCGCCACCACCAAATACATTCTTAGCCCTACTATTAATTTCGCCAATCTTACGTTGCTCGGCTGCGGCTTGTGCCAAACGTTGCTGCTCATCCTTTTGCTGACGGAGCTGTTCAGCCTTTTGTAACCTTTCTTCTTCGGCCAACCGTTGCTTTTCAGGATCAATCACTTTATCAACAACCTTCTTCTTAGGTGTTTTAATTGCGACCGTTTTTTCCACATCCTGAGTAACAATCGGATCATCATCGGGTGAGGAAACCTTTTTTGCCGGAGGAGGAGGTAAAACAATCTTTTCGGAAGCAGATTCAATTGGTTTTACGGAGGGTTCGCGCTCACCTGGTGCGGGTTCTTCAAGGCCAAGGCCAGTCTCTGAATCTCCAAAATTAACCAGAATGCCTTCTTCAAAAGGAGGCGTGGCTGGCTTGGTAATGAGAATTCCAAAATACAATAAAAAGATCAGTATCACACCATGAGTAACCAGTGTTCCAATCAATCCTGTTCTATGTTCTGAAATATAATTCATGAAAAACAACTGTATAAATGTATTGGAATACGATGCATTCTCATCCCATAAGTGTCCTTCTTTTTATTCTGTTCCCATCGGCAGACCCGTTGCACTTTCTTTTATAACGAAAGCACGAATCACTTGTTTACTTATACCTTCAACGATGAGTATTCTGGCTGTTCATTCAGCATATCCATAAATTCAATCGTAACAGACTTTATATTGGATATTGCACCTTTAACACTAGCTACCAAAATATTGTAAGCCAGATAGGCGATGAGTCCAACAACAAAGCCGGCAACCGTTGTTACCAATGTTTGATACACATTTTGTGTAATCATAGTCAGATCAACTGTATTTCCGGAGCTTGCCATTTCATAAAAAGCCTGAATAATTCCAACAATGGTACCTAAAATCCCAATCATTGGGGCTGCTCCTACAACAGTAGCCAATATTGGAAGTCGTCTTTCCAATCTGGAAATTTCATGATTGCCAACATTTTCAATAGCCGTTGTTACATCAGCCAGTGATCGTCCAATTCTGGAAATACCCTTTTCAATCATACGCGATGTTGGGGTATTCTCTTTGCGACACAAATGAAATGCCGAATCGATCTTTCCATCCAGAATATGTTTACGCAGATTCTTCATCAGTTTTGAGTTAACCCTTCCAGCCCTATAAATAACGATGTAACGTTCGAAAAAAATGAAAATAGCCACTAAGGTCAAAACGAGTAATGGTATCATTACGAGACCGCTTTTAAATGCAGTTTGGATCAGTTCTTTCATCAATCCATCGTGCCGAACAGCGGTTGTGATGGGTTTTGATGCTTCAGCTAAATTAGTGCCAACCTGTAATAAAATTAAATTTAACATATGTATTTTATTTAAACCTAACTGAATAAAAACGAAAGTTTCTATTCAGTTAGTATGTCCTGCAAAAATACAATTTATTTGAATATAATTTTCCACACCTTCACATAGCCAATAAACGCCTAACAACCAACTAAATACGTAATACAACTCAAAATGATAACTATTTCATTTTAGCATCAGCAGGTCTTGAATTCTTCTTTTTGAAGATACTTTTCATTTTTTGCCAAAGTTCGTTGAAGTTATTAAAATCTTCACGATACGATAAACCGACTCCCTGAGTATACGGAGAGGTCTCATAAATCAGGTTATTATTGGCGTGATTGTATGCCTTCAGTTGGAGTTTCCCATTATTGGTGAGTTTAACATTGACATCGGCATCACCAACAAGACCGTTGCTATTTGCACTTGTTCGCTGCGATGAATTGTTGCCTATGTTTCCATTGATCGAGACCCGATCGTTAAACATCTGAGTACTCAGTGCCAATTCAATTTCGTCGTTGGTTATTTGGTTTCCGGGGCGGTAATTCACGCCGACATCAAAATCGTTGCTGATTTTTGACAACCAATTGCTTAATTGATTGGAGAATAATTCGCTGGCGGTTGACCCTACCACGTTATTATTTCCTCCGGCATATGTTCCGCGAAGATATTCCGGAGTATAAAATTTACCGAGTACCAACAACGACAAGATCTGTTTATTCATGTCTTCTTCAGAACTGATAGATTGCTCAACTACATCTTTAATCTGGTCTTCTGTAGTGGGGAGCTCGATATCAAATTTGATTTCAGGATTGCTGAGATTTTGAGTCAAATTAATTTTACACAAAACAGGTATGCGCTGATTATAATCGATATTTCCCGATGTCGTCGTATAACCTCCCGATGTCGTCGTGGCAAAAAGATCATTCAACGAAGCTTTTAAACGATATATGGCATTCAGATTTACAGTAGCCACCTCCGGATCGCCATTCCATTCAATAGTTCCTCCCTGCTGAATCTCGAATTTTTTGTTGATCACATTTTGTAGCGTAAATAGATAATCACCCTGCTCAACGGTATATGTGCCAAAAAGCGAAACATTGTAATCATTATCAATTGAAACCTGCAAATTACCTGTCCCCTGCGAACGGATCACATCGCCAATTTTTGAGTTATATATCAATTGCGCTTTAGCTTCTGGAGTTACCTCAACATCTAATTTTATCTGCACATCCGAATTACTCACCGGAGCTTTTATCAAAGGGATCTTTGGCTGATAACCGTGAGTTACAAAATTTAAAAAATCATATTGCTGTGCATCTCCTTCATACTCAAGCGAAATATTCATATCGGTTCCTTTTTCGGTGCGTGCCGCTCCACTAATCAGAACTTGTGCGCCCTTTCCGGTAATGCGCACGATCCCGCTCCCAAATAATTTTCCATAGAACTGCTCGTTGATTTGAGGAGTTGTATTGATGGCAAGAATCTTATTCGTTTTAATGGTCATGTCATAGATCATCTTCGAAAAAGTCTGATGTTGGATTGATCCGGAAAAAACCCCTGAATTCCCATAATCATCGTGAATCTTAATGTCAGGGAAAATGATTTTATCTCCTGAAAACCTAACGGAATCGGTTAGATTATAGTTGGCCTGCAAGTCGGAAAGCATCAGCCCTGCATTGGCCGCATATAAAGCGCCATCGTGCAGAATATGCCCTGAAGGCCCATGCACCCATACTTTTCCGGTGGCGTCGCCATGGAAATTGGCAAAACTGCTACCCAATAACGGTTGCAAAATTAAAAGGGAGAAATGATCAAAATTGGTGTATATCGATAGGCTGTCTTTGCCCGGATTGTATATGCCAAAAGCGTGCAATAAATCACGTTCTTTCGATTTTACGAGCAAATCGACATCAATTTCCTCGGCATCCCTGTCCCACCTGCTTTGAATATTTGCATCGCCAATTGGCTGACCGAGGAGACTCAAATTACCTACCTTCAAATCAGAAAGAAACAAAGCCCTTTCGTAAATATCAAATAACGAAAGAGTTCCGTCCAACTCACCTCTAAGCTCAAGATCTTCACCTGTTAACCGATCTAACGAACGGAGATCGATTTGATTGAAAATGAGGTTAAGTTTATCGCTTTGGTTATTATTGATAGAGCCATCGGCTGTCACTGATTGACCTTTGCTTGAAAGGCGGAGTTTGTTAATTTTAATAAGCGTTGAATCGACAGTGATAAGCGCTGAATTAATTTGCCAAAGGCTGTCGGCCAAATACAGTCGCGTCGGTTTAACCGAAATTTCAACATGCGGCCTGTTCTTTTGCGCGAAAAATTTAGTACTCGTATTTATTGAGCCGCTGTACGAAACGGCATCAAAGTTATTCCATGCCAGTTTCGAATCCATTACATCATCTTCAGCTTCGAAAATAAGCGAAAGATTATGGATCTTAAATTGCTCACCCAAGTTAAATTCTTCCACTTTATTACGTACATAAAGTTTTGAATCGCCAGATAAGTTGACCGTAAATTTTCGCAATACTGCCGTTTGATATTTAATCTCCGGAAATGAAGCGTTCACCGTTAGGGTATTCTTCTCTGAATTGATACTTCCCTCTATTTCGCCTGTCTCCATCTTCAAATCAGGAAGTAAAACACGAGTAAAGCGGTTGATATCTTTCAAATTAAACCTGAAATCAAAATTATTCGTAGTCGGTTGATCGGGATATTTCAGTCCGGAAGATGGCAGGTAACTACTAATAATTTTCAGAATAGAATTGTGAAGATTATGCAATTGATATTGGCCCCGGATGTCGGCATCCAGAAAATCAGACCGCACTTGCAAAACAGGCTCATTTTCGTTAAATGTCTTTAAATCAAAATTATCGAATGATAACAGACCGTTTTCATTTTGATAGACTCCTTCCTTGAAATGAATCGAACCGGCCAGATTATCAATGTTGTTACCGGTAAAATTGGCATTCATGGTAAACGAAACTGCTGATTGTTTAAACCCGCTTACCAGTTTCAATGCTTTCAGATCAGCTTTTTCGACCAGCATATTAAAATTAAAAACCGGAACAGGCACGTTCAGATCAAACTCTCCATCGAAATGAAATTTCAGGTTGGGATCG
>JBBQXI010000091.1:0-11032 GCA_038209805.1 Bacteroidales bacterium
GAATTGATAGATGTTTCGGACGATGATCTTTTGATCGATGAAGAAGAACATGAGGAAGAAAGTAGCAAAAAAGCTAAATTGGCCGATTATGCGAATTTATCGGAAGTAGAACTTATCAACGCTTTGCGCACACTGCTGGCAAACGAAGATTTTGAGAGTGTCAGAGAAGATATTGACGCCATCAAAATTTATTTTTTCCGTCTATATCGTGCGAACATTGAAGCACAGAAAGCAGCTTATGCTGAAGCTGGTGGCAACATGGAAGAATTTAAGGCAGAACCCGATCCATACGAATTAGACCTTCGGAACCTATTGAAACAATATCAGGACAGAAGAAACGAACATAACAAGAGATCTGACGAATTAAAAGAAGATAATCTTCAGAAAAAATACGAGATCATTGAAGAGATTAAAGCGCTCATCAATAACAAGGAATCAATCAACAAGACCTTTCACGATTTCCGCGAATTGCAAAACCAGTGGAGAGAAATTGGTTCAGTTCCTCAGGCTAAACTGAAAGATCTTTGGGATACCTATCATCATCATGTTGAGAATTTTTACGACTTTATCAAGATCAACAAAGAGCTGCGCGACCTGGATTTAAAGAAGAATCTGGAAACTAAAATGGAAATCTGCGAAAAATCAGAAGAACTTTTGGTTGAGCCTTCTATTATTAAAGCATTCAACGTATTACAGAAATACCACGAGCAATGGCGCGAAGTTGGTCCCGTACCGCGCGATAAAAAAGATGAATTGTGGGAGCGTTTCAAAGCAGCCACATCTATCATCAATAAAAAACATCAGGATTATTTCGAAGGCCGGAAATCGGAACAAAAGAAAAATCTGGATGCTAAAATTGCGTTGTGCGAAAAAGTAGAAGAAATTGCCGCTACTGATATTGATGTTCACCGCGACTGGGACGAACGGTCGAAGGAATTGATTGAGTTGCAGAAAATATGGAGAACCATTGGATTCGCTCCTAAAAAAGACAACAACAAAATTTACGAACGTTTCCGTATTGCTTCCGATAAATTCTTTGACCGCAAACGTGAATTCTACAATCAGAATAAGGAAGAGCAAAATACAAATCTTCAGCTCAAAACTGATTTGTGCATGCAGGCTGAAGCCTTAAAAGACAGCACTGAATGGAAAAAAACGGCTGACGAATTTATTGCTATTCAAAGAGCATGGAAAGAAATTGGACCAGTTCCACGTAAATTTTCAGATGTCATTTGGAAACGTTTCCGTGCTGCCTGCGATTTCTTCTTCGAAAACAAATCGAAACATTTTTCATCGATTGATGGCGAACAGCTCGATAACCTAAGAATGAAAAAAGAACTTCTGGAAGAAGTGAAACAATTTGTGTTGACCGGCGACGACGGTGCTGATTTGGATAAATTGAAAGATTTCCAGAGGAGATTTACCGATATTGGTCATGTGCCATTTAAAGATAAAGACGCCATCCAGAACGATTTCCGCGATGTAATCAACAAGCATTTTGATGCGTTAAGAATCGACGAGAAACGTCGTAACCTGATGAAGTTCAAGAATAAAGTTGTGAATAATACAACTTCAGGAAGAGGTCAGAATAAAATGCGTTTCGAACGCGAAAAGTATATGGTCAAGTTAAAACAGATGGAATCTGATCTGGCTTTGCTTGATAACAACATCGGATTCTTCGCCAATACCAAGAATGCTTCGGCACTGATTGATGATGTCAATCAGAAAATCGCCAGCACAAAGGAAAAAATCGAGTTCCTGAAAGAAAAAATCAGGATAATGGATTCGATGGAAGATGATGAATAGCCTCATAAAAAACCCGCTACTTCAGCGGGTTTTTTGTTGTTAACCATTTATTAAATTTTATAACATTTTTTAGAGGTAAGTTTTATTGATTAACTTTGCTCGCTTTAAAAACAATTAAATTCTAAAGTTTTGTCAGCAACCAGGTACATATTCGTAACAGGAGGTGTAACATCTTCGCTCGGGAAAGGTATTTTAGCTTCTTCTCTGGCTAAATTACTTCAATCCAGAGGATATTCAGTAACCATTCAGAAATTGGATCCATACATTAATGTTGATCCTGGAACATTGAACCCCTATGAACATGGAGAATGTTTTGTGACCGACGACGGAGCCGAAACTGATCTCGATTTGGGCCATTATGAACGATTCCTGAATGTTCCAACTTCTCAGGCCAACAATGTAACTACCGGAAGGATTTATCAATCAGTTATTAATAAAGAACGCCGTGGCGATTACCTCGGAAAAACGGTTCAGATTATTCCGCACATTACCGATGAAATCAAACGACGGATTAAAGTTTTGGGTTCGAAAGGTAAATACGACATTGTGGTCACCGAGATAGGTGGAACTGTGGGCGATATTGAATCGTTGCCATACATTGAAGCCGTTCGCCAGATGAAATGGGAAATGGGTTCAAACGCATTAGTCATTCACCTGACATTGGTTCCGTACCTTGCAGCTTCAGGCGAGCTAAAAACCAAACCAACACAGCATTCAGTAAAAGCATTGCTCGAAAACGGGGTTCAACCCGATGTTTTGGTGTTGCGTACCGAGCATGAATTAAATATGGGACTACGGAAAAAAGTAGCGCTTTTTTGTAATGTTGAAAGCGATGCCGTAATCCAATCGATTGATGTTGCTACCATTTATGAAGTTCCGAACAAGATGCGCGAAGAGCGTTTAGATGAAATCGTTTTGCGTAAAATGGGGCTTCCATTGAAAGATGAACCTAAAATGGATGACTGGAATGACTTCCTGAACAAGCTAAAAAAACCTACAAGCCAAATTGAAATCGGTTTGGTTGGTAAGTATGTTGAGTTGCAGGATGCATACAAATCGATTGTGGAAGCGATCATTCATGCAGGTGCAATGAATCTTTGTAAAGTGAAAGTTCGTTGGATTCATTCAGAAAAAATTACAGCAGAGAATGTTGAAAAGAAACTGGAAGGGCTGAAGGGTATTATTGTAGCACCAGGTTTTGGTCATCGCGGAATTGAGGGAAAGATTATTGCCACACAATATGTGAGAGAACACAACATTCCATTCTTTGGGATTTGCCTCGGGATGCAGATTGCTGTTATTGAATTTGCCCGCAATGTTTTGGAATTAGCAGGTGCCGATTCGACAGAAATGAATGAAAAGACCGAAAACCCTGTAATTGACCTGATGGAAGAACAGAAGGGAATAACTGAAAAGGGCGGAACAATGCGGCTTGGAGCCTATAAATGTCAGATAAGTGATAAAGTCTCCAATATCTACAAAGCCTATAATAAAACAGAGATCAAAGAAAGACACAGACATCGATATGAATTTAACGATCAATATCTGGAACAATTTGAAGCTGCTGGAATGAAAGCTACGGGCTTAAATCCGGATACAAATCTGGTTGAAGTCATTGAAATTCCTTCACACAAATGGTTTGTCGGAGTTCAGTTTCATCCCGAATATAGCAGTACAGTTTTAAAACCACATCCGTTGTTTGTTGCTTTTGTAAAAGCGGCACTCGGTAAATAATTATTATTTTATATGGATAGAAATACGATATTAGGTGCAGTCCTGATTTTCTCAATTCTTATTGGGTTCAGTTATTTTAATAAGCCATCCGAAAAGCAGCTTGCCGCCGCCAAACATCAGCGCGATTCAATTGCGTTAGTTCGTGCAGATCAGGAAATGAAAGTTCTGTCGGAAAAGAAATTGGAGGAAACACAGACTGTTCTTTCTGCAAGCACAAATGCCGATAGTTTAATTACTGGCGAGAACCAGGCACTAAAAGAAAAATACGGTGTTTTTGCTGAAGCTTCAGTCGGAAAAGAAAAGTTTTATTCGATTGAAAATAACTTGGTTAAAGTGACTTTGTCGAATAAAGGAGGCCGGATTTATTCCGTTGAACTTAAAAATTATAAGACCTATGAAGGTAAACCGCTGATTCTGTTTGAAGGAACTACCAGCAAATTTGGCATGAATTTCTTTGCGCAGAATCGTAGTATCGAAACTGAATCATTTTACTTTATTCCATCCGATTCAACTCCAAGTCAGGTTATAACTGGCCCGGAAGTTAAAATTGGCAGAGAGGGTATGGAAAAGTTTAATACCGGTGGTGCCAATAGTTCAAAGAGTGTTTCGATGAGATTGATGGCAGGCGATGGAAAATATCTGGAATATAAATATAGTTTGAGCTATAATTCTTATTTGGTAGATTTTGAAGTGAATACCAAAAACTTAAGTAGTGTTATAACTACCAATTCAAACTACTTGAATTTTAACTGGAAAATTGCAGTTCCACGTCAGGAGAGAAGATCGAAGATGGGCGAAGATAACTACTCGACCATTTATTACAAATATCAGGACGATAATGTTGAAAAACTTTCGACCGGTAAATCAGGCGCTGAAAGTTTACGTACCAAAACCAAATGGATCAGTTTTAAACAATTATTTTTTGCTTCCACTCTGATTGCCGATGATGCATTCCCAACTGTTGATATTAAAACCGAGCTAACTAAAGAAGATCCGCTTTATGTAGGTAACTTCAATGCTGATGTGGCCATACCATACGAAGGCAAAGATTCGGAAAGCATTAAAATGAAATTCTTTTTCGGACCAAGTCATTATACGACACTGAAACAGTATGATCTTTCGATGGAGAAGCAGATCAATCTGGGTTATGTTGTTGTTCGCCAGGTTAATCAGTGGATCATTATTCCGACTTTCAATTTCTTAAGAAGGTTTATTAGTAATTTCGGTATTATTATTCTATTACTTACCGTATTCATAAAACTATTAATCTTTCCGTTTACCTATAAATCATACCATTCTCAGGCCAAAATGAAGGCTTTAAAGCCTGAAATTGACGAAATCAATGGCAAGTTTGGCAAGGATAAACCGATGGAAAAACAACAGGCTACAATGGCTTTGTATAAAAAAGCCGGAGTGAATCCAATGGGTGGATGTTTGCCAATGTTGTTTCAATTCCCGGTTCTGATTGCCATGTTCTTCTTTTTTCCGACTTCGATCGAATTGCGTCAGCAAAGTTTCTTATGGGCAACCGATTTATCAACATTTGATTCAATTTGGAATATGCCGTTTGAGATTCCTTTCTATGGGAGCCATGTCAGCCTTTTCTGTTTGCTGATGACGATTACAACGATCATCTCAACCTACATGAATTCGCAGACTCAGAATACCGAGGCTATGCCTGGAATGAAAACCATGATGTATATTATGCCAGTCATGTTCCTCTTTATCCTGAATAGCTATGCTGCCGGATTGAGCTACTATTATTTTCTGGCCAATGTGTTCACTATCGGACAAATTTATGTTTTCCGCATGTTGATTGATGAAGATAAAATCAGGGCTCAAATCATGATAAATAAGAAGAAGCCGGTTGTCAAGTCTAAGTTTCAACAGAAACTGGAGGAGATGTCGAAACAACAAGGCGTAAAACCTCGGAAATAAAACCTCGAAAATAATTTCAACAAAATGCTGCTTTCGGGCAGCATTTTTTGTAACTTGTTGTTTGTAAACTAACAACAGAAAATCATGTATCAATACAATGCTGTCATTCGGAAAGTAGTCGATGGCGATACAATTGAAATCGACATTGATTTGGGTCTTTCGGCCTGGGTTCACAATGAAAAAATAAGACTTTACGGTATTGACACTCCTGAAGTGTATGGAGTAAAAAAAGGCTCTCCTGAATGGATTCTGGGAAATCAGTCTTCTGAATTTGTAAAGCAAAACCTGAAGGAAAACGACCAGGTGATTATAGAGACCATTAAAGACAAGAAAGAAAAATACGGACGTTATCTGGCCTTGATCTTTATTCAGATAGATCAGAATGTTTTAACCGGATTGGCTGACATCCGAAGTATTGGCGATTATTATTGTTTGAATGATATTCTTATTGGGAAAGGTTTAGCAAAGAAATATATGATCTAGTTCTGTTATTTTAAGCCAGTCTAATCCAAATTACCGATAACAATTAAGCATTCACCGATTCGCACTGTTGAATCTGATGAACGGCTTAATTGTATTATGACCGTAAAAAGGAGATGGACTATGCCTTTGGAAGGATTTTTAAAACCTGACCAACTCTCAAACTATTTGCTTGCGTAATGTTGTTGAGCTTCATGATGTCATCGTTTGAAACTCCTGGAAACTTCTTGGCAATCGACCAAAAATTATCTCCTTTGCGTACTTTATAGTAAACAAATTCACCCTTTTCTACTGTTTGCTGATTGCTTTTTTCAACAGATGAACTCTTCACCGTTGATTGGCTAGAGGCCTTTTCAGCAGATTTGGTTTCTGTGGATTGTTTTTTAGCAGCACTGGCCAAATTTTGAGTTGAACTGACCGTTGGCTTTTCATTCAGCGATTTTTGCTTTTCAGAAAAACTCTTTTTATTGAGCTTGCTGTAATGTTCTCCATGTCCTTCAGGAACATAGATAGCTAGTCTTTGACCGGCTTTGATGAAGTTTTTATGAATGTTATTCCAATATTTCAGGTCAGAGCTTCGAACTCTAAACCAGGCAGCAATCAACCCCAAATTGTCTCCCGGTTTTACCGTATAAATGACCTTGTCGCGACCTTTTATATCTCCAGGGCCATGACTTGCAAAATTATTTTGCGGATTGATAATTTGATTGTTCGGGAAGAATTCGGTGCGCCGGTGATCATGAATGATTGTTTCGTTTTCCAGATAAGCAGAAATTTCATCCTGAGGTAAAACCAGACTATATGACTTATCTTTGCTGGCAGGGATAATATCTCTACGGTACTGAGGATTCAAACTGCGAATTTGCTCAACAGGTATTCCAATTATTTCTGAAATCTGATTGAAATGCAAATAGTCATTTACCATTAGGGTATCAGTAATGATTGGGAAATCAGGTGATTTTGGCAGAATGTTGTGACTCTGATAGAAATTCATCACGTAGTTGGCAGCAATGAATGCTGGTACATATCCACGAGTCTCCTTAGGTAAGCGGTAATAAATCTTCCAGTAATCTTTGGCATTTCCACTACGTTTTATGGCCTTGTTTACATTGCCAGGGCCACAATTGTATGCTGCAATAACCAGATGCCAGTCTTGATATATGTTGTATAAGTCTCTTAGGTATCTGGCTGCGGCATCAGTTGCTTTCAAGGGGTCTCGACGCTCGTCAACAAATGTGCTAATTTCAAGTTTATACATTTTTCCGGTTGAGTACATGAACTGCCACAAGCCAACAGCGCTTGCAACCGAATTTGCCCCGGGATTTAATGCTGATTCAATAATAGGAAGGTATTTTAATTCCATTGGCAAATCGTATTTAGCCAAAGCTTCTTCGAACATGGGAAAATAGTAATTGCCAAGTCCAAGCATTACAGCCACCTGTTTCGGTTTGCGAACCGTATACATGGTAATAAAGCTCTTAACTGTATTGTTAAATGATAAGCTTACAGCCGATTGCATCGATTGCAGACGTTGGATGTAAATTGAATCGGGTAGTGTTTGTTTGAGGGTATCGGCTTCTGCCAGTTCTGTACTATCAAGAAGGAATGCATTCTGTACATACCAGCTGCTCAGCATACTGTCGAGTTTGTCTGAAAATATCTTTTTCATCGTTTCGTCAGGAATCGAATAATATTTTTCATACCCACTCAAAGTGTCAAGCGCACTTATATTTATTGTACATGCTTTTTTAGGGTTATCTTTCCCTTGTCCGGAGGCAAAAGAATTGAGTCCGGCAATTGTTAGTAAGACTACTGTCAGTTTTAATATCCTCATAAGCTTTCAGTTAAAATGTGATTTTACAATGAAATCCGATCCCTTTCTGATCCATACAAATAACAGGACCCGGAACCCAATTGATAGTTAAGTCGTCACCCATGTCGAAATTAAAGAAGTTGGCATCAACACTTGCATCAATGATATTTAATGCGTAGAAAGCAGCTGTGAAAATGACTACCAAATCTCTGTTACGCCTTGATCCGTCTTTTGCTATTCTTAATCTTTCAGTGAACTGTGTTATTTTAGCAGATTCATATAAGTCTGGATTAACACCTAGATCTTTAAACGAATTGGTGTTCGGATCAGTATCTAAGATGTCGGAATATGCCTGTTTATATTTGACGTATAGTTCGTTGTTAAAGTTAATAAAGTATCCTAAAGTTACAAAACCTCCGTAAACAATAGGTAACTTCCAGTATTTTCGGTTGTAAATCTGGCCTAGTCCGGGTAATACAGCCGAATAAATCGTAGCCCTTCGGGGTGAATGCACAACTACTTCTTTTTTTATTTTGATCGAATCGACCTCTGATTTCTGGCTAAAGGCAGAAAATCCTGTTCCAAAAAACAGGATTAAAAGTAACCAGATAACAGACCGGTTTAAAGTCAAAATATTTCTTTCTCTAAGCATCTAATTGGTCAAGGATTCCTAATATGCGTTCCAAATCTTTGGTCGAACCAAAAGGAATAATAATCTTGCCTTTTCCGGTTTGATCCATCCTGAAGTCAATCTTCGATTGAAAATGTTTGCTAAGATGATTGTGCAGATCTTGATATTCTGTTGGAAATTTTGGGCTTTTTTTCTTTTCCGCAGGTTGAAAGCTATTATTGTCTTCGTTGTAGTTTCTTACAATTTCTTCCACCCGACGAACCGAAAATTCGTTTTTAATAATCTCGTCGTAGATCATCAATTGCATGTCCGAATCTTTGATGTTCACCAAAGCTCTGGCATGACCCATGGAAACGGTTTTTTCAACTATTCCTTTTTGAATGCGGGCAGGTAGTTTTAGTAACCGAAGATAGTTTGTTACGGTTGATCTTTTTTTGCCAACCCTGTCGCTCAAATTTTCCTGAGTCAGTTTGCATTCATCAATCAAACGCTGATAGCTTATCGCAATTTCAATGGCATCAAGATCTTCGCGTTGAATGTTCTCAACAAGAGCCATTTCAAGCATCGCCTCGTCATCTGCCGTTCTGACGTATGCAGGAATGGTGGTCAGCCCGGCAATTTTCGAGGCCCTGAACCTCCGCTCTCCAGCAATGATCTGATATTGGTCGTCTTCAATCTTCCGAAGTGTGATGGGTTGAATGATCCCGATTTCTTTAATCGAGGTGGCTAATTCATTTAATGCTTCTTCGTCAAACTTAGTCCGGGGTTGAAACGGGTTTGCAATAATCCTAGAAATCTCGATCTCGTTGATTGATGAAGCTACTTCCTTCTCCGGAGCATCGTTGGCTCCTTCAATCAATGAACCCAAACCTCGTCCTAATGCGCTCTTTTTTGCCATAGTCAAAAAGTCTTATTCAATAATTTTTTCTGAATTCTTAAGTTTTGTCATTCCATTGTTTTGCAAAAGCTCACGGGCAAGGTTCATATAGCTGGCAGCTCCTTTGGAAGTTGCGTCATATAAAATAGCAGGTTGTCCGTAGCTTGGCGCTTCGCTCAATTTAATATTTCGTGAAATGACAGATTCAAATACCATCTCCTGAAAGTGCTTTTTCACTTCTTCCATTACCTGATTCGATAGATTCAACCGTGAATCAAACATGGTAAGAAGAAATCCCTCAATCTCAAGATCAGGATGTAGTTTGGTCTGAATAATTTTAATTGTATTTAATAGTTTTCCAAGACCCTCCAATGCAAAATACTCGCATTGTACAGGAATGATAACTGAATCGGCTGCCGTTAAGGAGTTTACGGTAATAAGACCTAATGAAGGCGAACAATCAATAAGAATGAAGTCGTAATCATCTCTTATTTTTTCGATAACATGTCTCAATACCTTTTCTCGATTAGGCAGATTCAGCATTTCAATTTCAGCACCGACCAAGTCAATGTGTGAAGGAATGAGGTCTAATCCTGGAATTTCTGTATTTAAAATTATTTTTCGTGGATCGAGTTCGTCAACAATACATTCATAGATGCTGGTTTTTACATTCTTTACATCGAAACCTACGCCTGAAGTAGCGTTCGCTTGTGGATCAGCATCAATGATTAAAACCTTATATTCTAAAACGGCCAGACTTGCTGCCAGATTTATCGCGGTTGTGGTTTTTCCAACTCCTCCCTTTTGGTTAGCAAGTGCAATTACTTTTCCCATATAAAAAATTACTTATTTGGTAAGTTCCAAAGTTAATATTTAAAAGTATAAACAGGTTGGGTGAATTTATTAATTAAACTTAATTATATCGTTTTTGTTTGAAATACAGGTCATTAACCCTATGTGATTTATATTGAAATCATTCTCCGATAAATCCATAATTGATGTCAGTTGTTGTAAAATCAAGTCGGTTTAACCTGATTTTCAGCAGACGGTATTCTTTTGAAACTTTGCTAATTGCAACAACTATGTATCAGGTTAACTGTATTTTTTTTGCCTCTTTTTTTAACTGCCTTAAATCAATAGGCACAACTCCCAGTTTTTCGCAAACTAATCCACCTGCCAGATTAGAGAGTTGAGCCATAAATGGAATTGACAATCCGGCTGCTAAACAAAGGCTTGCAGCAGCAACAACTGTATCTCCCGCTCCCGAAACATCAGCAATGTCGCGGATTTCGGCTGGATAATAATTTTGTTTTACGCCATTGGTCAGAAAAACTCCCAGTTCTGATAGTGTTATAAAGAGTAATCCAATTTGTTTTTCTTTTTTGAAGTTTTCGGATACCGTTTTTAATTCATTCATATCGGTCTTCTCGATTTCCAACTTCAATCCTTCTTTAAATTCCTTAAAGTTTGGTTTAAAAAGATCAACACGTTCATAGTTATTAAAATTTCTCCTCTTAGGATCGGCTACGGTAAGTATCTTTTTGGACTTTGCCAGATCGATGACATTCTTAATTAATCCTGGAGTAATGAGTCCTTTATCGTAATCAACAAAAATGATAATGTGAATCTGTTTTTGATCAATTATTTCTTTAATTTTTTCAAAAACTTCCTTTTCAAATTCAGTATTAATAAAGGTTGAAATTTCCTGATCAACTCTCGAAATCTGTTGTCCTCCACTGATGATTCTGGTCTT
>JBBQXI010000092.1:0-11020 GCA_038209805.1 Bacteroidales bacterium
AGCAGGAATAATATCTGGCTATTCCATTCGCCGAGATTTTATATCAGGAACAAAAGCAGATACGAAAATTGAAGAACCCTAAATTGGGTAAGAACAAAATGAAATAAATAAAAGCAATACACAAACTTAACAATTATCTATGATGAAAATGAAGCAAAGTTTTCTTGGTAAAGTTTGCCTGTTAGCACTGTTTGTAATTTTTACTGGAGCGCAATTGTATGCCCAGAAAGTTACCGGTGTGGTGGTTGATGAAACAAACACTCCATTACCAGGCGTAAATGTTGTAGTTAAAGGAACTACAAATGGTGTAATAACCGATTTTGATGGAAAGTATTCCATTACTCCTTCAAATATCCAAAAGGATGTTCTCTCTTTCTCATTTATTGGTATGGAAACCAAAGAATTAAGTGTCAATGGACAGAAAGAGATTAATGTGCAACTCAAAAGTAACACGCTTTAGCTAGATGAAGTGGTTGCTATTGGGTATGGAGTGGTAAAAAAGAGAGACCTGACCGGATCGGTTTCTTCAGTAAAATCCGATGAGATTACAAAAACAAGCAGTAGTAACGCTATGCAGGCCATGCAGGCTCGGGTTCCGGGACTAGACATTCAGCAGTCAAGTGGACAGGCAGGAGCTGGCATAAACATAAATCTGCGCGGTAATCGTTCTATCTCGGCTTCCAATAGCCCTTTAATCTTGGTTGATGGAATCGAATATGGTTCTACACTTGATGTTAATCCATCCGATATTGAATCAATGGAAGTTTTAAAAGATGCTTCTTCCACAGCTATTTATGGTACCCGTGGAGCGAATGGTGTTATTATTATTACAACCAAACGCGGAAAGTCGGGCTCAACTAAAGTTAATTTTAATGCTTATATATCTTCAAACTCTCCTGCCAATGTTCCACAGGTGATGTATGGTGATAAAGAAGTACAACGTTTAATTGACAAGGCTAACTATCAGGCTGATTCTAAATCGGGAAATTGGGGAACAAGCAATTTGACTCCAGATCAGGTTTTGACCGAAAGGTTGGAAGATTTTACTGAAATCGGGATTTATCAGGATAAATCGTACACCAACTGGGCTGATATGATCCTTCAGAATGGATTGACTAAAAATTATGAACTTTCAGTTTCAGGAGGAAATGAGAAAACGACCTTCAATCTTTCGTTAGGAACTATGTTTGATGAAGGATTGATGAAAGATGATAAACAGAGCAGATACAATGTAAGAACCAATTTGGATCATAAAATCAGCAACGTTTTCAAGGCTGGAACCAGTTTAATGTTCACATACAAGGATAATGATTCGCGTAATTCAAGTGTATTTGGTCAAGCTCTTAAAATGACATCCATTACTCATCCTTACACTGCGGAAGGTGTTTTAATTGCAACGCCTAACCCACGTTATGCTGCACACTGTAACCCATTACTCGACGAGATTGATGGTGCCTATAAAAACAATGTTGAATCTACTCGTTTCTTTGGTAATACATATCTTGAAGTTTCTCCTATGAAAAACATGAACTTCAAAACTATATTTGCACTTGACCGCTCAAATACTCGTTCAGGCATCTATCAGGATTACCAGAGTGTTAGTCGTTACCAATCACCCGGAACCAGTTTTATTTCTTCGGAATATGAAAATAAAACGGGTTTAACCTGGGAAAATACATTGAATTACAATACAAACTTTGGTGGAACAAAACATGAGATTACTGCTTTGTTGGGACAAAGTATGAAACAGAGTGTTTACGAAGAATCGATTACCTCTGGTGATGCAGGACGTGAGCATTATTACACCAGTTTATTTTACGATTTGTCGAAAATTGCATCGGCTACAACGACCAGTCAATTTATTAAATCGTCGATGTTGTCGTATTTTGGTCGTTTGAACTACAAGTACAATGAGAAATACTTACTTACAGCATCTGTACGTGCCGATGGATCTTCAACACTGGCCAAAGGTCACCAATGGGGCTATTTCCCATCAGTAGCGGCAGCATGGAGAGTTAACGAAGAATCATTTCTGAAAGATACAGAATGGCTCAGTAACTTGAAGGTTCGCACATCGTGGGGTATTTCGGGTAATGCCGCCGTTGGCGCTTACAGTACTTTAACATCGCTAAGTACAACTCCTGTTTACTATTATTTGGGAGCAACCAGTATTGCCGGTAATATTCCAAGCACATTAGGAAATAAGGACCTGACCTGGGAAAAGACTGCATCGTATAACTTTGGTCTTGACTTTGGGATTATTGATAACCGCGTGTCCGGTACAATTGACTATTTCATTAGTAATACTTCGGATTTGCTTTATCGTAAAAGTGCTCCGCCTTCATCAGTATATCCAAGCGTCTTGGCAAATATTGGCGAAACTAAGGGTCATGGTCTTGAAATTTCGTTGAATACTTTGGTTTCAAAAACAAAAGATTTCTCGTGGGATATAAACTGGACTTATACCACCTACAAAGATGAGATTACCAAATTATCGGAAGGTGTAACAACTAATATTAGTGGGACAACAGGTCAGATTGTTGGTCAGGCCGTTTCGATTTATTACGATTTTGAAGCGAACGGCAACTGGAATGTTGGCGAATATGCAACCTATAAAGCCGATTGGGAAGCCCGTCATCCAAGTGAGACGATTGGCTATGTATCGGCTTACGGAGCTCCGGGAACAATGAAGATTGTTGACCGTAACGATGACGGCAAGTTAACTGATGATGACAAAATTGTTTATAACCGCTCGCCTAAGCACATCTTTGGTATGAATAATTCGGTGGCCTACAAAAATTTCTCATTGTCGGTACTTGTTTATGCCCGTATTGGTGGTTATATCTCGTACGACATGAATTCACAATTGAACTATGAATCGGCAAACTGGGGAAATCTTGATTATTGGACACCTACCAATGTTAATGCGAAATTTCCAAGCCCGGGAGCTCCAAGTACAACATTTGGAAGCTACGGATCTGCTTTGAAATATGAGAAGGCCGATTACCTGAAAATTAAAGACATAACTCTTGGTTATAACTTGCCAAAAAGTGCGATCAGCCATATTGGACTTAGCAACGTGAAAGTTTATGGATCGATAAAAAACTATTTTACATTCAGTAAAATTGATAATTACGACCCTGAGCGTGGTGGCGCTATTTCCTTCCCATTGTCAAAACAGTTAGTTGTAGGTGTTAATGTTGAGTTCTAATTACTAATAAGAAATAACGATGAAAAAGAAAATATATATCCTAATAGCTGCCATGGCGCTTATGCTTGGTACGCCCTCCTGCTCTGATTATCTGGATGAAGATAATAAGGTAGGTGCAACAGCCGATCTTACTTATTCTACATCAACGGGAATTCAGGGGCTGGTCTCTTCTTGTTACAGTTTTTCGAGAGGCTGGTATGGTAAAGAAGCTGGTCTTGGTTTGTCGGAAATGGGTACAGACTTATTCAATTATGGTTACGACAACAAACAGAAATCACTAACCTCCTATAACCTTACTTCTGTAAGCTTAGATGACAATTCAAGTGATAATGCTTGTCTGGATCAATATTGGGAATTATTCTATTGTGCTGTCGATGTTTGCAATACAGCCCTCAAATACGTTCCGCTAAATACAGTAATTAATGAAACGGCACGTAGTCAGTACATGGGAGAGGCATATTTTATGCGTGCCTTTTATTACCTCCACCTGGTTAATATTTGGGGCGCAATTCCATACAACTCAGAGCCGCCAAGCTCAGTTGTGACTGATGCAACACGTGTCCCGGAAGAAGTTGTTTATGGAAATATTCTTGCTGATCTCGATAAATCGATTGCTGCTTTTAACACAGCCAATTACAAGACGAAAGCCGATGGTCGCGCCAGTTATTGGGCAGCCCGCGCACTAAAAGCACGTACATTGCTTTATGCTGCATCGTGGTTAGGAAAAAGTAGCATTACAACAAATGCTGACTACAACGGTAAGGATTTGTATGCTCTTGCAAAAGCTGAATCTGAAGCAGTAATTGGCAGTGGAATTGCTTCGTTCTACGATAATTATGCCGATACATGGTCAATGAAAAATGAAGATGCTTCAAAAAACAAAGAATCGATTTTTGGAGTTACTTATGCTCCTGACATTACAACAAACGTTAACTGTATTCCTTATCGCTACCGGACAAATGCAAGTGGTTCAGCATTGTCGTACAATGGCTTAATTACCCGTACAGGGTATTCCCGTGGTGGTAGCGCTATGCTGCTAATGTTTGTTAGTATGTGGAACAACGGTGCTTCTGACCTTGGAAATAATGGAAATGAGACTTTTGTTCGCGTTTTGGGTGAATCAACCTCATACGTTACCAATATCATTACAAAAGCGAAAGTGTATGTTGCACCAAACTATTCTCCTTATGGTCGCGGATTTACTCGTTATTTACCATCTGTTTATTTGTGGAAACTGCTCGACAAATACCGCGCTACCGACCAACGAACTAATGCTACGCTGCTCGAAGCTTATACAATTGCTCCAGGATTGGAAAAAAGTTCTAAAAACTATCCTTCCATTCAGGACACTGCAATCTATTATTGCCCATTAGACGGTAATTCAGCTGAAGGTAAAGCGAAACAGGCTTGGGCTAAAGGTCGTTACCGTATACAGTTTATGGCAAATGGCGACATTCCAGTCTTCACATCTACCGACCCGGCAACAGCAAAACCAACAGAGGCTGCAAAAGCAAAATCGGATGTTTATGGCGACGCACGCTACAACTCTTACAAAATTGGAGGATGGTGTTCTTATCCTGGAATCAAAAAATTTCTTGATGACGTTTATGATCCGCTTTCTCCAACCAATGATATTTCGAGCCGTGACGCTATCGTATTGCGTTTAGCTGAAATGTACCTGATAAAAGCTGAAGCTGAATTAGGTACTGGAAGTGCCAGCACTGCTCTTACAACACTGAATGAATTGCGTGCAAAACGTGCTATTGCCGGAAAAGATAATTCATTGTCAGGAACTGTTGACATCAATACAATTCTTGATGAACGCGCAATCGAATTATGTGGCGAACAACAACGTTGGTTCGACCTTAAACGTACAAAAACTCTTGTTAGTCGTGTGAAAGCATACAATGCTCAGGGAGCCGCGAGTATTAAGGATATTCACTATTACCGTCCTATTCCTCAGGCTCAGTTAGATGCTGTTACGAATAAAAGCACGACTACTGGTACTGGTTTCTGGCAGAACGATGGGTATTAAACTTATAAATACTATCGTCTTTGAAAAGTAAGGTTACATTTGTATATCCTTGACGGTTTGAAGTTAAACATAGAAATGACTAAGGGCACTGGAAGCTTTTGCAAATATAGACAGAAGCCTCCAAGTGCCTTTAGTTGATTCTAGGCTAATGACAACGCCATAATATGTTGGATTAATTTGGAGGTTTTTGATATGAAATTCAATGTTTATTTTAGTTATTCGTTTTACAGGAAACTATTGATGAGTTTTATCCTTGTTTTCATATCCTGTGTAGCTTTTGCTCAATTGTCACCCGTGCAACCGGGAGTATACCGATGGGCAGATCGTCCTGTAAAGGTCAATGGAGATAGGGAGTCTGGCGTTTTTATTGAAGGAACAGCTCCGGATTTAGAATACCTGAGAATTCATGCAACGACGCAGTATAAAGGCGCAAAGCCAAGTCCTGCCCACATCAATAAAGAGCGTGAAGAATTGGTTATTGTAAAAGAAGGCACCATGAAAGCTACTGTTGATGGTAAGTCTAAGATTCTTGGTGCGGGTAGTGTTCTTTTGATCATGCCACAACAAATGCAGTCTTTCGAAAATATTGGAGATGGATCGCTAACTTATTATGTGATGCAGTATAAATCTACAAAACCCGCAAATCTTGAACGTGGTATGGCTGGAGGAGGATCGATGATGCTAAATGCAGACTCATTGGTATTCAAACCAAGCGAAAAAGGAGGTGGTCGTGCTTATTTTGACCGAGCCACCGCTATGTGCGAACGGTTGGAAATGCATGTTACGCAATTAAATAAAAAAGGACCAAGCCATGCACCTCATTCTCACGGAGAAACAGAGATTATTCTGGTTATTTCCGGAGAAACTGAAATGACCATTGACGGCAAGGAATACAAAGCAGGGCCTGGTGATTTTTATTTTGTAAATTCTGAATTGTTTCACGGAATGCGCAATGCAGGCGATGCACCATGTTCATATTTTGCTTTCAAGTGGAATTAATTTTAACCTAGTGTCATGTCAATGTTATACTTTCGAAGGATCGTCACCCTGAACTTGTTTCAGGGTCTCATCAACGAAAAGATGCCGAAATAAGTTCGGCATGTCGTTATGACAAGAGTTGGTTAACACTACACTAGATAATTAAATATATAACTGAATTGAGTAAATATAGACGATGATGAAAAAAATTATTCCGTTTATGATCCTGACCTTTTTTGTGATCCAGGTTTTTGCACAAGACGCTGCAACTGCATGGCGTGAAGTATATCCAGTAATTCTAAAAAATATAAAAGCTCCGGTTTTTAAAAATCAGGATTATAATATTCGAGATTTTGGAGCCGTGGCAAATGATTCGACTATACTTAATAACGAATCGATCGATCGGGCCATTGCAACTTGTAGTCTAAATGGAGGTGGCAGAGTTATCGTTCCGGAAGGCGTTTGGCACACAGCGCCCATCAGGCTGAAAAGTGATGTAAACTTATATTTGAGCGAAGGAGCGGTACTTTTATTTACTACTGACGCCGATTACTTTCAAACTGTTTTAACGCGTTGGGAAGGACTCGATTGTTACAACTTACAACCACTCATTTATGCCTATGGCGAGAAAAATATCGGCATAACTGGTAAGGGTACAATTGATGGAGCTGC
This sequence comes from Bacteroidales bacterium, assembly GCA_038209805.1. Classification (GTDB taxonomy): domain Bacteria; phylum Bacteroidota; class Bacteroidia; order Bacteroidales; family Prolixibacteraceae; genus Aquipluma. The sequence continues at coordinate 6,897 of JBBQXI010000092.1, forward strand.
AAAAAATGAGAACTGGTGGAAAAAGTGCGGCGCATCATCTTTTGGTTGGAAAGAAGGAGATATTTCTCAACGGGTTGGTCGCCCTAAATTACAGCAATGGGCTGTTGATAAGGTTCCGTTCTCCCAAAGGATACTAAAGAAAGAGGATGGCATGAGGCCACAACTGATTAATTTATACCTGTGTAAAAACGTATTGATTGAAGGTGTTAAATTACTGCGTTCACCTTTTTGGGTCATTCATCCGCTTTTATGTGATAATGTGACTGTGCGAAGCGTACATATCGAAAATGATGGTCCGAACGGTGATGGTTGTGATCCTGAATCGTGCACCAATGTGTTGATTGAAAATTGCTTCTTTCATACAGGCGACGATTGTATAGCTATCAAATCGGGACGAAATAACGATGGGCGTTTCTGGTCTAAACCTTGTGAAAATATTATTGTTCGTAATTGTGAAATGAAAAATGGACATGGTGGAGTTGTGGTCGGTAGCGAAATTACCGGTGGTTATAAAAATCTCTTTGTTGAAAATTGCAAAATGGATAGCCCTGAATTGGAGCGCGTAATCCGCATAAAAACAAATACCTGTAGAGGAGGTGTAATCGAAAATATTTATGTTCGTAAAGTTGAGGTTGGTCAATGTAAGCGAGCCGTTTTAAGTATTAATTTACTATACGAGCCCAACGAAATTGGTGAACGAGGATTCTTACCAATTGTTAGAAACATTAATATGGAAGATGTTAATTGTCAGAAAAGTATCTATGGCGTTTTTATCGATGCATTGAAAGAGCAAACCAATGTCTATAATGTCAATATACGCAACTGTAGTTTTAATGGAGTAACTGATGGAAATTCAATAACCGGGCAAACTAAAGATATTCACTTCAATAACCTTTTAATAAACGGGCAGAAGTTGAATCAATAAGATCGAAATTACAAATTAAACCATACGGCTATAAAAACAAATTTTTAAACCTCCTCTTTCGGGGGAAGCTTGGAATGGGCTTCTAGAATCTATACAAATGAAATATTTGTGTTTGTTGCTAATAGGTTTGCTTATAACCTGGAGTTGCTTTTCAAATTCTGGTCAGAAGTCGAAGGTTCAAAAACTTACGGTTTCTGAAAATGGTAGGTATTTGACTGTTGGTACTCAGCCTTTTTTCTGGTTGGGCGATACTGGTTGGTTACTTTTAAGTAAACTGAATCGGGAAGAAACAGAAACGTATTTAGAAGACCGGAAAGAAAAAGGATTCAATGTTATTCAGGTGATGGTGTTGCACAGCCTTGATGCAGTAAATGTTTCCGGAGATTCAGCACTGATCAATAAAAATATTGGTGCGCCAAAAGAAGGTGGTTATTGGAAAGGTCTTGATTTTGCGATTGATCTGGCTGAGAAAAAAGGGTTGTACATGGCGCTGGTTCCGGTTTGGGGATCGAATGTAAAAGCAGGACATGTTACTGAAAAAGAGGCTGACGCTTATGCTGAATTTTTGGCAAAGCGATACAAAGACAAATCGAATATTGTTTGGATGAATGGTGGAGATGTCCGTGGCGACGATTCCATCCGAATCTGGGAAACAATCGGGAATACACTAAAAAAATACGATCCCAATCACCTGGTTACTTATCATCCTTTCGGACGAACACAATCTTCAACATGGTTTCAAAATGAAACATGGCTCGATTTTAATATGTTTCAGTCGGGTCATCGAAGCTACGATCAGGATACTGCCCGAAACGAACTTCGTTATGGAGAAGATAACTGGAAGTATGTTTTATCAGATTACAACAAAATTCCAATAAAACCAACACTGGACGGAGAGCCATCATACGAAGGTATTCCTCATGGTTTGCATGATACATTGCAAGTTCGTTGGAACGATAATGATGTTCGTCGGTATGCTTATTGGTCGGTCTTTTCAGGAGCTTGTGGTTTTACTTATGGACATAATTCGGTGATGCAGTTTTATACATCTTCGCCAAAGGCAGGTGCTTATGGCGCCCGGATGACTTGGACAGTGGCATTGAACAGCCTGGGGGCCAATCAGCTTAAATACCTGAAAAACTTAATGCTTGATTATCATTTTGAGCAACTCGTTCCTGATCAGTCGCTATTGACTGATTCGGGAGAACGATACAATCATTTAGTGGCGCTAAAAGGGAAAAACTGTTTGTTGGTTTATACCTATAACGGACGATCAATAAGCATGAAAGTAGATCAATTGGTTGGAAATAAGTTTAAATTTGGTTGGTACAGTCCGCGCGATGGAAAGTTCGTTGCTGGTGGTACAATGAAAAAAGGAAAATTCGCAGAATTCGACCCACCGGGCAAACAACAGGAAGGTGAGGATTGGGTTTTAATCCTGAAAAATAAATGATCGGAGAAAACTCTAACTACATAAACTTTTACCAAATGAGAACCATTTCTGTAATTATTATCCTACTGATTACAAATAGTTTATTTGCACAGACTGTTGAAGAAAACTATCGGAAACCATTGAAAGAAGTGCTGACTCAGGTTGAAACCCGGTTTCAAGTCAAACTCATTTTTGATGGGAAACTGATTGCCGAGCGTTCAGTCAATTATGTGCAGTGGCGCTTTAAAGACGACGTTGAGTCAACCTTACAGGCCATCTTGGGTCCTCTTGATCTGGTATTTTCAAAGGTTGAAGAAGGAAATTACAAAATCGAGGCTTTTCAGTATCACCGCAGGTCGCCCGAGGATGGGCAAAAACACCTGAATCGGTTGCTTTCATTATATCCTAAGCTTCCGGATTGGTGGAAACGCAAAGCAGAATTGCAGCAATGTTTTCTTTCAACGCTCGGATTGTCTCCATTACCTGCAAACCCAAATTCAAATCCAATTTATGCCAATAAACGCCAATTCGATGGATACATTGCCGAAAACGTTGCCATTGAAAGTCTTCCCGGAGTATTTGTCAGCGGAACTTTATACCGCCCAATCAAAGGTAAAGGTCCTTTTCCTGCCGTCATGGTAGCACAGGGACATGGCGAAAATCAGCATTACGATGAAAGTTCACAGCTTTTGGGCGCTACTTTGGCACGTATGGGGGCTGTAGTTTTCAGTTACGACATGTTTGCCAAAGGCGAGGAAGGACTTCAGTTTGCGTTCGATGACCACCGCACCATTTTGGCGCCAACCATGCAGACACTGAATAGCATCCGAATCCTCGATTTTTTGAGTGCATTGTCTTATGTCGATCCAAAACGAATTGGAATGACTGGAGCTTCCGGCGGCGGAACACAAACATTCCTGATGACAGCACTCGATCCTCGAATTGCGGTGAGTGCTCCGGTGGTGATGGTTTCGTCGTGGTTTTTTGGTGGTTGCCCATGCGAAAGTGGAATGCCGATTCATTCGTGTGGAGAGTGGGGCACCAACAATGTGGAAATTGCCGCCATGGCCGCACCACGTCCTATGTTGGTTGTTTCTGATGGTGGTGACTGGACGGCCAATGTTCCTGAAATTGAATTTCCCTACCTAAAAAAAGTCTATAACTTATTTGGAAAGCCAGAATTGGTTGAAAACGTCCATCTGGTAAAAGAAGGGCATGATTACGGTCCATCTAAACGTCAGGCTGTTTACGAGTTTTTGGCTCGCCAATTTAGTTTGAATATCAATGCAGTAAAAGCGGCATCAGGGCTAGTTGATGAATCAAAATCGACTATCGAACCCAAAACTGCCATGCTGGTATTTGGAGAAAATGGTGAGCGTTTGCCAGTACATGCTATTCATGGGGTTGAGGCTTTAAAATTACTACTCAAAAAATAAACAGATGAAGATTTTTAAATTAACTTTTGCTTGTTTGCTGCTTTCAGTGTGGTCTTTTTCCGCCGAAAAGTACGATTATGTGGTTGCTCTTGATGGTAGCGGAGATTACACGTCCATACAGAAAGCTCTCGATGCCTGCAAAATTTTCCCCGACCAACGGATAACTATTCATGTAAAAAACGGAATTTATACTGAAAAGGTAGCTGTTCTGTCGGGCAATACGCAAATTACAATCATTGGCGAAAGTGTCGATAAGACCATCATTACTTTTGGCGATTACTTCGATAAAATAGACCGAGGCCGTAACAGTACTTTCTACACTTCAACGCTA
>JBBQXI010000093.1:0-10985 GCA_038209805.1 Bacteroidales bacterium
GTGCATTGTAAGTTGAGGCACGATATCCGCCAACAGAACGGTGTCCTTCGAGTCCCAACATGCCCAATGATTTGGCATAGGTAAGGAATTCGGGTTCCCATTCTTTGTATTCGTCGTTCATCACGAAACAAATGTTCATTACCGAACGGTCGTTTACATCAGGAATATTGGCTTTGAATAATTTGTTTCGGTCGATTTCATCGTAAAGAATTCCAGCTTTTTCGATGTTCATTTTTTCCATCACCTTTATGCCGCCTAATTCTTTCAGCCATTTCAGGGTTTGAAGAGCTGCAAAAACCGGAACTACCGGAGGTGTGTTAAACATGGATTCGTTTTCGATGTGAGTTTTGTAATTCAACATCGTAGGAATTTTGCGAGTTACTTTACCCAATGCGTCTTCTTTTACAATGACAAAAGTTAAGCCGGCTGGAGCAAGGTTTTTCTGTGCACCACCATAGATAATCGCATATTTCGAAACATCCATCTGACGGCTAAAAATATCGGATGACATATCGGCAACCAAAGGCACTTTGCAATCTAAATCCTGACGGATTTCAGTTCCGTAAATTGTATTGTTGGTTGTAATGTGAAAATAATCAGCATCTTCAGGAACAACATAGTCTTTCGGAATGTAATTGTAAGTGTTTGCTTTTGAAGAAGCTACTTCAACAACTTCACCGAAAAGTTTGGCTTCTTTTTGAGCTTTATCAGCCCAGGTTCCGGTATTCAGATAGGCTGCTTTCTTTTCAAGCATATTATATGGAACCATCATGAATTGCGAACTGGCGCCACCGCCCAAAAATAACACATGGTAACCAGCAGGAATATCAAGTAATTCCTTGAAAAGTTGCTGAGCTTCATTGCTTACGGCAACAAATTCTTTGCTGCGGTGCGAAACCTCCATCAGAGAAAGGCCGGTTCCGGCAAAATCGATTAATGCTTCGGCGGTGTTTTTAATGGTGTATTGCGGCAAAATTGAGGGTCCCGCATAAAAATTATGCTTCTTCATTTGATTGTAATTTATGGGTTAATAACTATTTACAATGAATAAGATTGCAAATAACGATTCAAAATAAACGATTATCTGCGTATGGTTTTCTGAGATAAATCAGACTTAATTTTGTTACAACAGGTTATAGAACATCCAATTAATATGCTTCAAAATTCGAATAAAAAAACGAAGCGGCAATCTGTAATTGCTTTAACTTTTTAACTTTTGGCAACTTCTTATTGACAATACCTGATTTCTTACATTGACTTCAAAATGTCAATCAATTTTTCATCCTGAAATATTGGGATAACCGGGCAGAGATCGTCAGTTAGGCAATATTCAATACAGTCGTCTAATCCTTTTGACGCTAGCCGGCTTTTTTGAGCGGCTTTCTGTATGTAGGCGAATAAATCATTTTTTGCCAGGCTCCACAAATCGATTGATGCAGTCACTCCGTCGCAAATGGTTTCAAATTTTTCTGAATTCATCAGTCGTTCGGCCAAAGCGCCTGCGTAAACGGTGTCTTCCAGACTGAAGCGGTCTTTCCACGAGGCACAAAAGATTAATACAGGAGCATCTTGCTGAATGAGCCAGTCTGCCAATACTGAAATATTTAAGAACGAACCAATAACAACTGCTTTTGAATGGCTGGCCATGTGAATGCACCGTGTACCATTGGTTGTGGAGTAGGCAACTTCTTTTCCACCAACGATTCCGGGAGTGAAATTAAAAGGAGAGTTTCCGAAATCAGCAAAGTCGAGCACATAGCCATCGCGTTCGGATGCAACCATGTAACCTTGCTGTTTCATTGCACGTGCTTCTTCGACAGTTGCAACCGGGATGATGCTTTTTACACCATTGTGAATGGCTGCACAGATTGTTGAGGTAGCGCGCAAAATATCGACGATCACTACAATGTTGTGATCATCGGCATGCTTATCGTAGATTGCGGGGGACAAACAAACCTCAAGCCGATTTTTAGATTTTTCCATTTTCATGTGAATGCCACAAAGATATAGAAAGTAGTCAACTGAGTCCTGTTTTTGGATTCAGAAAATGGTATTTAAACAAAAGGTAAACTTCAGAAAATGGAAATAGTCATTAGTCATTTGGAAAAAGTAAAACAACTTTTCGAATGACTAATGACTATTTGTTGTTATTGCAGATTGATAAACGGCATTTTAACAATCTTTGCTTTCAGCATTTTATTACGCACGTTCATGAAAACTTCGGTTCCAATAGCCGAGTAAGCTTTGTGGACATAAGCCATGCCAATGCCTTTATTTAAAACGGGTGACATTGTTCCGGAAGTAACCCGGCCGATTATGTTTCCGTCTTTGTCGGTCAATTCGTAATCGTGACGCGGAATTCCACGGTCAATCATTTCAAATCCGCGAAGTTTGCGTTCTACACCTTCCTGCTTTTGCATCAGCAGTAAATCTTTATCGATAAAATAATGACCATTAAATTTGGTAATCCATCCCAATCCGGCTTCGATTGGCGAAGTTGTGTCGTCAATGTCGTTACCATACAAGCAAAAGCCCATTTCGAGGCGCAGTGTATCGCGGGCTGCCAATCCAATTGGTTTGATGCCAAATTCAGCGCCAGCCTCAAAAATTTTGTTCCACATTTGTTCGGCAATTTCATTTCTGAAATAGAGTTCGAACCCTCCGGAACCGGTATAGCCTGTGGCCGAAATAATTACATCGTCGAACCCCGCAATGGAGCCAGTTACGAATGTATAATATTTGATTTCAGACAAATTAATATGGGTAAGTTTCTGAAGCGTGGCTTCAGCTTTAGGTCCCTGAATGGCCAACTGGCTGATTGCAGGCGAAGCGTTTTCGAGAATCGCTCCATTTGTATTTTGAGAAACTACCCAGTTCCAGTCTTTGTCAATGTTGGAAGCATTAACAACCAGAAGGTATTTTTCAGCTTCGTAATAATATACCAATAAGTCGTCAACAATTCCACCTTTTCCATTTGGGAAGCAAGAGTATTGAGCCTGTCCTAAAGCCAGTTTCGAAACATCGTTCGAAGTAACCCGCTGCACCAATTCCATCGCATTCGGACCTTTTACCCAAAACTCGCCCATATGCGAAACGTCGAATACTCCAACTGCTTCGCGAACAGTCATGTGTTCGTCTTTTATTCCTGAATACTCAATAGGCATCTCAAATCCGGCAAACTCTACCATTTTAGCGCCCAGTTGTTTGTGTATCTGATTAAAGGCTGTAATTTGCATAGTTTTATTTTCAGTTTTTATGTGGCGAAATTAGCGTATTACCTAGGTTAAAAGCATGAAAAATATCATTTGCCAAAGATATTAGTTTTTACCACTGGTTTATAATTATTTGTTCATTTGCTTAACAGGATATTTAGTGCATTCGAACTAGGTTCGAAAGATATTTTTTTTACTTTTGACTGCATAATAACACTTCAAAAAAGAACCAATGTCACAAGTCCGTTTGACAAATTTAGATTACCTGAAAGAAATTACAGGCGGAGAGCCTGAAATTATGAATGAGTTTATTCAGATGTTTTTTGATCAGTTACCCGAATTCAGAGATGGGTTAACCAGCCATTTAGGCAATCAAAAATGGAAAGAACTTGGCGAATTAGCGCATAAAGCAAAATCATCGGTGATGACTTTCGGAATGAATGATCTGGGGCATCGATTGAAAGAATTACAACTAAAAACTCAGAAACTGGAAGACATTGATCGTTATCCTGAATACGTTGACGAATTTATAAATGCAATAGCTCGGGCGGAAGTTGAACTTAAAGAAGATATGAAGAATAGCTAATTACTCTTTTTGGGGATACTAAAAATAGCTGAAGGCTGTCTCAAGGTAAATTTGGGTCAGCTTTTCTTTTTACCCAGATTCTGACTTTTTTATTCGTAAAATTCCATATCACAATCTTTTCAGTTAATTTAACCCGCCTAAATCAACAATTAACCAAACCTCCATGAAGTCAATCTCGTCGGGCATTATGCTCATCTTACTGGCATTCGTTGTTAATGCTCAGTCAAGCGCACTTGTTCCAATCGGGAAAATTAATCCTGAATTACTAACCAATCACTGGAAAGCTCAGTGGATCACTCATCCAACTGAATCGGCTCTCGATTATAGTGTTTTTCATTTCCGGAAAAGCTTCGAGTTGTCATCTGTTCCTGAAGAATTTATTATACACATTTCGGCAGATAACCGTTACCGGTTGTTTGTAAATGGCAAAGCAGTTTGTTTTGGCCCGGCGCGAGGCGATCTGGCACATTGGTTTTACGAAAGCATCGATATCTCCCAATTCCTGAAATCCGGAAAAAATACGCTAGCGGCTGTAGTTTGGAACTTTGGTGAAGATAAACCTTGGGCTCAATTCTCGTTGAAAACGGCATTGATTGTGCAGGGAAACTCCGCTCCGGAACAAATTGTAAATACCGATGCCACCTGGAAAGTTATCAAGAATAAATCCTATCAATCAGCATCAACTGATGCGAAAGAGACGCTCGGACAATTCATTGTAGTTGGTCCTTGCGATCGGGTTGATGCAGCGCAATATCCGTGGAATTGGGAAACTGAAACCTATGACGATCAAAACTGGAGCAAGGCAAAACCTATCGATGTTGGTCACCCGCGTGGCGTTGGATCTGATATAAACTGGGTGCTCACTCCACGACGCATCCCTCAGATGGAGCAGAAGGAACAACGATTTGCAACTGTAAGGCGGGCTTCAGCTTCGACAAGCTCAGCCGACGGTTCGTCAGTCAACATTCCGGACGGTTTTCTTCAGGGAAAAACAAAATGGACAATTCCAGCCAATCAAAAGGTGACTGTTTTAGTTGATCAGGGAAATTTGACTGTCGGATATCCGGAATTAATGGTTTCGAAGGGAAAAGGTAGCCGGATAAAACTTACTTATGCTGAAGCAATGTTTGATGCCAAAGAAAATAAAGGCAATCGCAACGAAATTGAGGGAAAGCAAATTAAAGGTTATGCCGATATTTTTCTGCCCGATGGTGGAGTCAGTAGGCTGTTTCGGCCGCTTTGGTTCCGTACCTGGCGATATCTTCAGATAGAGATTGAAACCAAAAATGAAGCGCTGGTGATTGATGATCTTAAAAGCGAATTTACCGCTTATCCACTTCAGGAAAATGCCGCTTTCGAAACCGATCAGGCTGAATTGAAGCAGATTTGGAATACCGGTTGGAGAACGGCTCGTTTGTGCGCCAACGAAACCTATTACGATTGTCCGTATTACGAACAACTTCAGTATGTTGGCGACACTCGCATTCAAGCTTTAATTTCGATGTACGTTTCGGGTGACGACCGTTTGGTGCGCAATGCCCTGATGCAATACAACGAATCCCGTTTCTCTGAAGGTCTGACACAAAGCCGTTATCCATCGGCCAGTCCGCAGGTTATTCCGCCATTTTCGATGTATTGGGTCGACATGGTGCACGATTACTGGACTTTGCGTGATGACCCTGAATTTGTTGAGAGTTTCTTACCCGGAATTGATCAGGTTTTGAATTGGTTTATCAATCGCATTGATCCTAAAACCGGACTTTTGGGTAAAGTGGAATACTGGAATTTTGTAGATTGGGCTGACGAATGGGAATGGAACAATAATCTTCGCATGGGCGGTGTTCCAAAAGGAGGAAGTTATATTGACGGTCAATCTTCTATTTTGACGATGCAACTGGCTTATGCAGTGCAGCGGGCTGCTGAGTTAAACGACTATTTTGACCAACCGGTTCAGGCTGAAAAGTACAAACAACTGGCCCAATATCTGACCAAAGCAGTGTACCAAAATTGCTGGGATGCATCACGAAATTACCTTTCTGATACATCCGATAAAAAAGAATTCAGTATGCATGCACAAATTTTCGGTGTGTTGACGAATACTTTTCCGGATAAAGAACAAAAAGCAATGATTGAGCGGATCATGAATGATCCAAAGTTGATTCAGCCAACGTTGTATTTTCGGTTTTACCTCACGCAGGCCCTGAAGAAAACCGGTTTGGCCGATCATTATCTGGCAACCCTTGGGCCATGGAAAGAAATGTTGAATAACGGATTGAGTACTTTTGCCGAGAAACAAGATCCAACCCGGTCTGATTGCCATGCCTGGAGTGCCAGTCCAAACTACGATTTTCTGGCAACTGTTGCCGGAATCCGTCCTTCTTCACCGGGATTTAAAACGATACGCATGGAACCGGCTTTGGGCGACCTGAAATTCATCAAAGGACAAATGCCTCACCCATCTGGAATGATTATTTTCGACTTGAAACGTGAAGGCGCTGAAGGTATTCGAGGTGAAGTCACTTTACCCGAAGGAATAACCGGCACATTTGGATGGAACGGAAAGATTGTTCAGCTGAACGGAAAAACCGCGATCAATTTGTAGGTTCTGGAAGCCATAATAATGTGCTGACTCAAAAGTTAAAAACTCAGTCATCTGGTCATCCCGAATTTATTTCGGGATCCCAACTCATCGCATGTCAGACCCCGAAACAAGTTCGAGGTGACAAATCTTTGTAAATTTTTGACTTTTGAGTCAGCCTCAGTACAGACTATAATTCTTACTCCACCAATTTCCCGTTTACAACCACATTTTTAAGAGTTAGCCCTTCTATAAGTGATTTATTTAATTCTCCCTTTTCTGCGGTTATTTTCAGGTTTTCGAAAGTGAAGTTTTTTAGTTTGTCGTATTCCGATATTTCGATGTCCGCAAAAATCTGGCAGGTTAGTTCAATATTGCGGAACGCCACATGATTTGAAGTCGATAACAAAGGTTTTTCGCGTCCCTGCAAATCGAAGAACTGGGTCCATGGTTTGGCAAATAAAAGTCGGTCAGCTTTTCCAGTAATATTCTCGACCAGAATATACTCGTACAGTTGTGGCGTGTCGCCGCGATTTTTTAGCCAAAAAACGCGGGAAGGACCGTTAACTTTGCAGTTGCGCATAATGATGTTTCTGTTATGAATAGACTCACTTCCGCAGGTTACAGCCGAGTGACAAAATCCAAACGTACAATTTTGGATGATGATGTTTTCATTGGGTCCATCAGTCGTATCAGTATCGGCCGATACGCCTTTCCCACCTTTCAGGGCAATGGCATCATCGTTCACTTCCATGTAGCAGCCATTAACCAGCACGTTCGAACACGCATCGATATCGATGGCATCGGTGCTGGGTGCTTTAACCGGAGCTGCTGGCGAAAAAATATGCAGATTAAGCAGTTTTACATTCGAGCAGCGATACAGGTGGGTCGTCCAGAATCCGGAGTTATGCAGTTTGACATCCTGCAACTGCACGTTTTTACTATTCTGAATGAAAACAAGTCGGGGCCGTGAAACTTCAAGGTTCGTACATTTAGGGTTTTCAGCTCTGCGCTGCCAAAAGGCTTCCCAATATATCAATCCATTACCGTCAATCGTTCCTTTTCCTGTGATTGAAAATCCATCAACACCATATGCATTTACCACTGCTGGGAAATAATCGATGCTGCGTCCTTCCATGCGCGATGGCATGATGGGAAAATTGGCAATATCATCTGATCCGAGCAGCATACCACCTTCGCTCACATGCAAATGAGTTCCTGGTTTAAAAAATAATGCCCCGGTTAAAAAATGCCCTTCAGGAATGATAACTACACCGCCGCCTTTGTTTGCTGCTACGTCGATGGCTTTCTGTATCGATTCCGTATTCAAGGTTTGTCCATCGCCAACAGCACCAAAATCAGTAACTACCAATTGAATGCCAAGCTTGTCGATGTTTATTTTCGTAGTATCAGTTAGCGATTTTGGAATTTCAGTGCCATCTGGAAAATGCTCAATCGTTTTCTTTTCCGGAGTTTTACACGAAAGGGGTTGAATGGTAATTGCAAATATTGTTAGTATGAACAGAATGTTTTTCATTTTTCAGGAGTTTGAATGGTTTCCAGCAAAAATAAGATTTAAAGAGGCATTAAGCAAGCTGATCCGAAGAGGAAACCCGAAATGGCAGATTAAGTGTCACGCTTAAATTCAAAATGAGAACAAATTATTTATCCTTCTCTTCTGTCCATTCATCGGTAAAAACAAGCCATTCATGCCTTTTCTTCTATACTGAATAAAGGATAGTTCCTAGTTTCGGTAAAAAATCGAAATTCATGAATCCAAATATCATTTCTCGTAAAGAAATTATATTCGACCACAATTGGATTATCGAACTGACAGCGAAAGCTTTTGAAACGTTCGAAATAAACGACCACTGGGAAGGAAAGCTCCTTAATAAACTCAGGGAAGAGCTAAAAATCTAAAATTCTGTAACGAAATAAACAAGATAAACGTCTGATTACAACGGAAACACAGACAATATTCAGAAAACAAAAACCATGAACAACAAACCCAAAGCTGTCGTCATTGGAGCCGGAGTGGGCGGATTAGCCACTGCCAACTATCTGGCTCAAAATGGCTACGAAGTTGAAGTTTACGAGAAAAACTGCAAGCCTGGGGGCCGCTGCGGACAACTGATTCAAGAAGGACACCGATTCGATTTGGGCGCGACCATTTTGCTGATGCCGTCACTTTACCGCAAAGTTCTATCAGAATTGGGTATCGATCTCGACAAAGATTTGGAAACCACTTCACTTGAACCCGTTTATAAACTTTTCTTCGGCGACGGATCTGAATTTGCATTTACGCGAGACGAAAAAAGAATGGAAAATCAGCTCGAAGAAATTGAAAAGGGCAGTTTCCCGAAATATCAGGAATATGTGAAGGAAGGTTATGAGTATTTCAATCTTTCGATGAACGATTTGCTGGGCAGGAATTTCGATCATTTGTTTCAGTTTGTAAATTTCAAGAGCATGCGTTTGTTATTGAAATTGAAAACATACCTAAAACATACGGATTACATCCAGCGATATTTTACCGACCCACATCTGAGAATGGCTTTTACTTTTCAAAACATTTACGTTGGGCAAAATCCATACGAAGCACCTGCATTTTTCTCGATGTTGCCTGGAGCTGAAATTGCAGAAGGCGCTTTATTTCCAAAAGGCGGAATGCACAGGATCGTTGAAAAATTACTGGAATTGGCAGAAAAGAATAAGGTTGAGATTCACTACAAAAAACCCGTAGAAAAGATCATTCTAAATAGTAAGAAAACAGAAGGAATTTTGCTCGACGATGGAACTATTGTTCATGCCGATCTGGTTATTGCCAATGCTGATTTGCCCTACGTTTACGATCGGCTTTTGTGCGACAAACGCAAAACCAAATCGTTGAAAAAGAAAAAATACTCCTGTTCAGCTATCGTTTTTCATTGGGGAGTCGATCAGGTTTATCCGCAGCTCGACCATCACAGCGTATTTCTAAACGATCCGTATCAGGACGGACTGAATAAAATTTTCAAGGATAAATCGTTGTCCGAAAATCCGAGTTTTTACATCCATGCACCAGTTCGCACCGACAAATCGGCTGCCCCCGAAAACCATGACACGCTTTCGGTGATCGTTCCGGTGGCGCATTTGGACGAAAAATATGACCAGGACTGGAAAAAACTGAAGCAAACTGCACGCGAAGGAGTTATCCGCCGATTGGAAGAAGCAGGCTTGCATGACATTGAAGAACACATTAAATTTGAGATTTGTTACCTGCCCAAAACCTGGGAAAGCAGCTGCAATGTCACCCGAGGATCGGTATTCGGAAGTTTGTCGCATTCTATTTTTCAGATGGGGTATTTCCGACCTCACAATCAGCATAAAAAGTATAAAAATTTGTATTTTGCAGGTGGAAGTACACATCCCGGAAACGGTGTTCCATTGGTTCTATTTGGAGCCAAATTAACATCGGAACGCATCCTGAAGGATGCAAAAATGAATAACTAAACAACAACCGTCACTGCGAGGAACGAAGCAGTCTTAACGCGAACAGATTGCTTCACTGCATTTTATTTCGTTCGCAATGACGCTCTAAATAAAATTGTAAATAGTAAATCGTCCAATCGTAAATAACACCATGGAAACAACAGTTCAGACCCAAACCGACCTGTATCTCGACATTTTCGATTCCATCGATTTCGAGAAAATTGTCGATCACCCCAATATCCTGATTGCTGCGCATTTCTGGGAACCCGAACGCTATCAGGCGGCAAAAAACTGCTATAAATTTATGCGGGCCATCGACGACCTGATTGACGATTACAAAACAGAACACGTCACCATCGCTCCTGAAAATCAGGCGCAGTTTGAAGCCGATGTTTATCGCTGGATCAACACCATTGCCGAAGCTTCGCAGGAAATTCCTTCTCACCGAGAATTAATCGAAACGGTTCAACGTTTTAGTATTCCGTTCTGGCCACTCGAAGCTTTTGCCAAATCGATGATTTACGATATTTATCACGATGGTTTTCCAACGCTACAAGGTTTTATCGACTATGCAGGTGGTGCATCGGTGGCACCTGCTTCCATCTTCGTTCATCTGTGCGGATTAACCAGAAAAGACGGGAAATACATTTCTCCGGTTTTCGATGTTAAAAGGGTTGCAATACCTTGCGCTATTTTTAGTTACCTGGTTCATATCATCCGCGATTTCCAGAAAGACCACCTCAATAACCTCAACTATTTTCCGGATGATTTGATAGCCAAATACGGCATGGATCGACAGCAGTTGCTTTTTATGGCCAAAGGCGGGCAAATTACTGACGGTTTCCGCAGCCTGATTCACGATCTGTATCAAGTGGCCGACTATTACCGCCTGAAAACTCACGAAATGATTCAGGAAATCAGACCATTTGTTGATCCACGTGGGCAGTTAAGTCTTGAAATCATTTTCGCACTGTACTTAATGGTTTTCGAGCGCATCGATATTAAAAATGGCACCTTTACTTCAGCAGAACTAAATCCAACCTGGCAGGAAATTAAAGATCGGGTAGGGCAGGTAATTGAGCGGTTCGAAGCGGAATAAACAATAGACATTCCGAAATACATATCAATCAGGGTTTCT
>JBBQXI010000094.1:0-10974 GCA_038209805.1 Bacteroidales bacterium
TGGGCTTTTGGCTTGACCGAGGAGAATGCAGGATCGGATGCTCAGGGCGTTGAAACGACTGCACAAATCATTGGAAATGAGTTTCTGGTGAATGGCTCGAAAAAGTACATCACCAACGGAACTTCTGAGATTTCAGCAGGAATGACCACTCTGGCTCTTACCGGAGAAAATGACGGTCGCAAAGAATTTACTGCGATACTGATTGAAAAGGAACGCGAAGGTTTTATCCGCGAAACCATGAAAAGCAAGTTAGTTTGGAGGGCTGCCGACAACGGAATGTTGTATTTTAATGATTGTCTTGTACCGGTTGAAAATCAGTTGGGCGAACGTGGCTATGGTTTTAAAATTATGCTGAAGACCCTGGATTCAGGTCGTTTGTCGATTGCTGCTATCGGACTTGGATTGGCGCAGGGTGCTTTTGAAATGGCCAAAGCTTACGCCAAACAGCGCAAACAATTCGGCAAATCGTTGAGCGAATTTCAGGTCATTGCATTCAAATTGGCTGATATGGCGATGAAAATTGAAAACGCAAGAAATACCTTATACAATGCTTGTTGGCTGAAAGACAATCATCATCCGTTTGCTCAACAGGCGGCAATGGCCAAATTGTATTGTGCCGAAATTGCCAGAGAAGTGGCCGACGAAGCTGTACAGATTCTGGGCGGAGCCGGCTTGTTCAAAAACCGTGAATGGCCGATCGAACGCTTTTACCGCGATCAGCGGCTGCTTCAAATTGGCGAAGGAACTTCCGAAATTCTTCGCATGGTGATTTCACGAAATATTCTGAAAGAATAAGAAGTTCGGAGTGCCTAAAGTTGACGGATTTTACCAATCATAACCGAAAAAACTGTAATTTTCCAGAAGAATTAAACACAAAGACACAAATTCTAAAAGTAGGATAAACAATTCTTTGTGACTTAGTGTCTTCGTGTTTTAAAAATATCCTAATGAGCACCGACCGAAAATCTGAACATATTAATCTTGCGCTGAAATCGCAAACACGGCTTGACGAGCAGGATCTTCGTTTCAATTACGAACCTTTGTTGGCTGCCCATCCTGAAAATTCGGATTTAAGTATTCAATTTCTAGGGAAAGTTATGCAAACACCCATCTGGGTTTCGAGTATGACTGGTGGAACTGGTGTGGCCCGAACGATCAACGGGAATATTGCCCGCGCCTGCCGCAAATTTGGAATGGGAATGGGATTGGGTTCATGTCGCAAAATTCTGTTCGACAAAACCGATTGGGCCGATTTCGATTTTCGCGATGAAATTGGAGACCAACCATTTTGGGCTAATTTGGGCGTGGCTCAGGTTGAAGAATTACTCGCCTCAAAAAATATTCAAGCCGTTATCGATTTGGTTGGTGAATTACGTGCCGACGGATTGATTGTTCATGTGAATCCTTTGCAGGAATGGTTTCAACCTGAAGGAAATCGCTTGAAACAATCGCCTTTGCAAACCATTCAACAACTGCTCGATCAGGTCTCCGTAAAGGTGATCGTGAAAGAAGTGGGGCAGGGGTTTGGTCCCGAAAGTTTACGGCAATTACTTGCACTCCCACTTGAAGCCATTGAATTTGGCGCATACGGAGGAACCAATTTCTCGAAACTGGAAATGATAAGAGGCGATCAGCAGAAACTCGATGCCAGTTTGCCGTTTGCATTTGTGGGTCAGTCGGCCAGCCAAATGGTCGATTCTGTGAATCAAATTCTGAAGGAATATCCAAATCCAGTTTGTAGGCAATTGATTATTTCAGGAGGCATTCAGAATGCTCTGGATGGTTATTACTTGACTTCCAAAAGCCAACTTCCGGCAGTATTTGGAATGGCCTCAGCCGTTTTAAAACACGCATCAGAAAACTACGAATCTTTGGCTGGATTCCTTGAAAATCAGATTCAGGCGCTGAGTCTGGCGAAAGCTTATCTGAAAATTAATCCCGATTATCATGGATAACTCCATTATACAAGGGTTTTCGAAGTACAACAAACAAGAGCGCATTGATGCGCTGATTCAGAAATATGGCTTTCAGCAAGATCTTGCCAACTGGTTGGTAACTTTTGAGAACTCCAATGTATCTATCCAAAAAATCATTGATGATCTCAGCGAAAATTCGGTTTCCTGTTTCCCTTTTCCCTTTTCCGTTTCCCCAAACTTTGTGGTGAACGGGAAAAATTTGTTCTTACCGATGGTTTCCGAAGAAAGTTCGGTGGTGGCTGCTTTGGCAAATGCAGCTGGCTTTTGGGCGAAGCGTGGCGGTTTTCATGCCGAAGTTTTGGGTACTAAAAAAAGAGGTCAGGTTCATTTCATCTGGAATGGAAATTCGGGGTATTTGCAGTCGCTTTTCCCTGAAATCCGATCACAATTACTGCATGAAAGTGCTTTTCTGACGACCAAAATGGAAGAGCGCGGTGGTGGAATTACCTCGATTGAACTGAAAGCATTGCCAAATATTTTGCCGAACTATTACCAATTAGATGCCTGCTTTGAAACTTGCGACGCCATGGGGGCAAACTTCATTAATTCATGTCTGGAGCAATTCGGGAAAAGCCTTCAGAATTATTTCCTGAACAGCGAAAAGGTTTCGACTGGACAGCGCGAATGCGAAATTATCATGGCTATTTTATCTAATTATACTCCTGAAAGTCGGGTTCGTACCTGGGTAGAATGTTCGGTATCCGATTTGATTGATGGAAAAACGGAAGCAGAATGTATCCAGTTTGCCCTGAAGTTTGAGCAGGCTATTCGGATTTCTCAGGCCGACATTTCTCGCGCGGTAACTCAAAACAAAGGTATTTTCAACGGCATTGATGCCTTGGCTGTGGCTACCGGAAACGATTTTCGTGCGATTGAAGCCTGCGGCCATGCCTTTGCTGCGAGAAATGGGCAATATGCCGGATTGACAGATGTTCAGATTCAGGATGGAACGTTCCGTTTCAGCATCGAACTGGCTTTGGCAGTTGGCGTGGTTGGCGGTGTAACTGCCGTTCATCCGTTGGCCAAACTTGCCATGCAGATTTTGGATAACCCTTCAGCTTCCGAATTAATGATGTATCTGGCTGTGGCCGGATTGGCATCTAATTTTGGTGCTGTTAAAGCACTGGTTTCAGTCGGGATTCAGCAAGGCCACATGAAAATGCATTTAAGTAATATCATGAATCAACTAAATATTCCGGAAGATAGACAGGCTGAAATACAGGATTATTTTCAAGATAAAACGGTGTCGTTTTCGGCAGTTGAGGAGTATTGGAAGAGTTCCGGGTTATAAAGTTAATTTGCTGGTGTTTGCAGTTTGTTGCATTCATTTTACCGCGTAGCGGTTACGGTATTGTAGAATTTTAATAACCAACGATTTGTTACCGCGTAGCGGTTAAACAAGATATACGACTATAAAAATTGAAAATCATGAAGCCTGGAACTTTCACCCAAATTTATATTCAATTGGTTTTTAGTCCAAAGCATAGAGATCGTTTATTATTGGAACATCTTAGACCACGCATTTTTGAATACCTGAGTGGTATCACAACAAATCTCGGACACAAATCAATAATAATTAATGGAGTATTAGATCATGTCCATTTATTTTTGGGACTTAATCCTAAAATTTCAATTTCAGAAACGGTCAAAGAGTTGAAAAGAAGTTCAAGTATTTTCATCAACGAGCAACGGCTTTTTTCCGGAAAATTTGAATGGCAGGAGGGTTATGGAGGTTTTTCATATGGCAGATCTCAGATAGAAAACGTGTATGAATACATCAAAAATCAGGAGAAACATCACCAAAAAAGGACATTCAAAGAGGAGTATCTGGAATTTTTGAAGAAATATGAAATTGAATTTGAAGAACAATATTTGTTTGAATTTTTCGAATAATTGGAGTTTAACCGCTACGCGGTACTTGCGTTTTTTGCTTGTTGTTCTATTACAATACTATAAGCCCTACGGGCTAACTAATTGATTACAAATTGTCTCTTCCTTCAACATATCGCGCTAATGGTAAACTGCTTTTAACCGGAGAATATTTGGTTCTTCACGGAGCGAAGGCGATTGCGTTACCACTGAAAGTCGGTCAGCAGTTGATTGTTACTGAAGAGAATGCTTCTGATTCTCTTGTCTGGAAGGCTTTTTACGATGGTGAAATTTGGTTTTCATGCGAACTGAATCCAACTGATTTCTCGGTACTAAATTTCAGTCATCCGGAGAAAGCCGAATCGCTCAGCCAGATATTTAAGACCATTAAAAGCTTGAATCCTGAATTTGCGCCCAAGGCCGGAACAAAATTTGAAACTACACTGGAATCTAATCCGGAGTGGGGTTTTGGCAGTAGCAGTACGTTAATTAGTTTGCTTTCGCAGTGGACGCGAGTTGATCCTTTTGTTTTGAATGACTTGGTTTTTAAAGGTTCAGGTTTTGATATCGCTTGTGCCACGGCTGACGGACCTATTTTTTACGCTCGTAATAAACCGATTGAGACTATTTCATTGAATTATCCGTTTTCTGATCAATTGTTTCTGGTGTATTCCGGAATAAAGAAAAAAACGGCTGCTGCGGTCAGTGATTTCCTAAAGGAGAGAAAGGTTTCTGCCCAACAGATTGAAGACGGATCGGCTTTGGCTGATGAATTTTCACGGTGCTATGATCAGGATGAATTTAACCTTTTGATTCGGCAACACGAAAAGCTAATTGGCAATTTAACAGGGCGATTGCCAATTAAACCCGAGTTTTTTGCTGATTTTAAAGGTGAAATTAAATCGCTCGGGGCATGGGGTGGCGATTTTTTTCTGGCTTCAACCGCATTACCATTTCCCGAAGTAAAAAAATACTTTGAGAACAAAGGATTGAAGACGGTGTTTAAATGGGGTGATTTGATTTTGAAAAGATGATAGGAAATTCAAGACATATTCATCGGAGTGCTTGGCGATGTCCGTCGAACATCGCGTTGGTGAAATATTGGGGCAAGCGCGATTTTCAGAAGCCGATGAACCCATCGCTGAGTTTTGTGCTTCGGGATGCTTTTACTGAAACATCGGTAGAACTTCATAAAGATGGAGATCAAAAAGTAGCCTACTATTTTGAAGGAGTGGAAAGTCCGTTTGGCGAACGTATTGAGAAATACCTAAATCATGTTTCCGGTCAGTATACGTGGATAAATAAATACAATTTCAGGATTCATAGTCGTAATAGTTTTCCGCATTCAGCCGGAATTGCTTCGTCGGCTTCGTCATTTGGAGCAATGGCTTTGTGTTTAACCGAACTGGATTTTATACATTCAGGAAAGGAAACTGATAACGCTGAGTTTTGGCAAAAAGCTTCGGAATTGGCGCGCATGGGTAGCGGAAGTGCCTGTCGTTCTGTGTATCCTGGCTTTTCTATCTGGGGACAAACTCAGTTGTTCGAGTCGAGCAGCGACGAACATGCAATGCCGCTTTCGGAAGGAATTCATCCGGTATTTTCAGGTCTTCGCGATGCCATCCTGATGGTTGATTCAGGAACAAAGGAGGTTTCCAGCTCGATTGGCCACCGGTTGATGGATGAGCACCACTATCAGCGTTCACGCATTGCGCAGGCGCACGAAAACATCAATGAACTTTATCTGGCTTTGCTCACCGGCGATCAGGAAAAATTCATTACCGTGGTTGAAAACGAGGCGCTGAGTTTACATGCGATGATGATGACTTCAAATCCGTCGTTTTTGTTGCTGAAGCCAAACAGCCTGGAACTGATCAACAGGGTTCGGCATTTTCGTAAAAAGTCGCAGATCCCGGTTTGTTTTACCATCGATGCGGGACCAAATATTCACTTGCTTTATTTTCAGGAGAACGAGTTGGAGGTAAAAACTTTCATTGAAAGCGAGTTGTTGGCTTTCTGCGAGAATGGTAAATGGATTGATGATCGGGTTGGAAATCGGCCTGAACAAATTACTGATGGACTGAAGGATTGGCCTTCGACGAGCTCAGGCACCGTTCTGATATAAATTTGTGTGAAAAACTTGGAGTTTGAAATATGGAATATGGAACTGCGTTTAACTCGAAATTTCTTTTGTTTGGCGAATATGGACTGATTTACGATGCGATGGCCTTATCAGTTCCGTTCCCAAAGTTTTCAGGTTTTCTGGATTTTGACTCGGATCAGTCTCATTTGGAAAGTACTGCCGAAATCCGGAAGTTTTACGAGTATCTGAATTTGGCTGATTCCAACAAGGAACTGCATTTTTCGTTCGATTTGCCCAGACTTGAAAATGATCTTGAAAATGGACTTTTTTTTAATTCCACTATTCCTCAGCAGTATGGCTTGGGCAGTTCGGGTGCTTTGGTGGCAGCGCTTTTTAGCAAGTATGCATTTCCCTCCAATCTGGGGAATAATCTCTCCCCTGAAATTCTAAAAGTCAACTTTGCTGTGCTTGAAAGCTTTTTCCACGGAAAAAGCTCCGGTCTCGATCCGCTGATTTCATACCTGAATAAACCAATTTTAGTCGATTCGAAAAAGCAAATTTGTCCGATTGAATTTGATATGAGTAAATCCGGATTGGCAATGGCTTTAATCGATACCAAAACTACTGGGGCAACAGGCCCTTTGGTTCAGCATTTTATCGATCTTTTTAACTTGCCGGAATTTGAATTGGCTTTCCAACAGCAGTTTATGCCAGCCAATAACGGCTGTATTGAGTCGTTACTTAGTGGAGATATTGAGAAATTCTTCTCATTTTTAGCGCAATTGGTCAAGTTTCAGGTCTATCATTTTCACGAGATGATTCCCGCTGGTTTTCATAGGGTAATTTCCTTCGCGCACTGCGAGAAAGTGTACATCAAACTGTTGGGGTCGGGTGGTGGTGGCTTTTTGCTGGCTTTTGCCGAATCGCATGACACCCTCGATCAGTGGTCGAAGAAACGTGGAATTGAATTATTGCCGATTACCTAAAAATAGAGAGCGGATGACTCAAAAGTCACCCGCTCTCTGGAAAACTGTATTTTTTACTCTTTTGGTGTTGTATTATCAGGTCTTGGTCCTTTGTTTACCTGTGGCCGATTGCGGTTCGGTCTGGGTCTGTTCCGCTGTTGGCGATTTTCATTCGGCCTGTTCTCATTCGGCCTGTTTTCGCTGGCTTTATTTACCACCGGTCTATTCCCTTGGGGCTTGTTCTCTTGTGTCTTAACTTCCTCAACATTTCCTTCCTGAGGTCGGTCTCCCTGTGGGCGATTTGGTCTCCGGTTCCGGTTGTTGCGGTTTTTCTTCACTTCTGGTTTGTCGAAATACTTCTGATCCAATTCGCCAACATTCATCATATTTTCCTTCTTGGCTTCGGGCTCGTTGTAACCTTCAAACGATGGCTTTTGGCCTCGCTTGTTCATGTTCAGGAATTTTTTGACATCTTCCAGATCGAGCACAAAAACACGTCCTCCATCAGATTGTGAATAGCTATACCACACTTTTTTCTGAAGAATATCAGTTTTGAAGTGGCGAGCCAATCCTTTGTCGGTTTCAATAGCCAGTAACTCGTGTGGAAAATCTTCCAAGGCTTCCAGATAGTGATCGAGTTCGTAGGTGAGGCAGCATTTCAATTTGCCACATCTTCCGGCCATTTTTTCGGCATTGGGCGATAATCCCTGTTTGATGGCAGCATCCGAAGTTACACTCGAAAAGTCGGTGCGCCATGTCGAACAGCATAAAGCACGTCCGCACGAACCAATTCCGCCAATTCGACCAGCTTCCTGACGGGCTCCGATTTGCTTCATCTCGATTTTGATGGCAAATTCCCGAGCATACAATTTAATCAATTCGCGGAAATCGACACGGTCGTCGGCAATGTAATAGAAAATGGCTTTGTTGTTATCGCCACGAAATTCCACATCGCCAATCTTCATATTCAGTTGCAATTCGTTGGCCAATTGGCGGGCACGAATCATCACTTTATTTTCACGAGCCTTGGCTTCTTCCCATTTGATCACATCAGAAGGGGTAGCTTTTCGGTAAATTTTATTCCATTCGTAGCGCTCCGGTTTCTTTACTTTCCGTTTAAACTGAAGTTCGGCCAGTTTCCCTGTAAGCGAAACGGCTCCAACATCGTGCCCTGGTGAGCTGGAAACAACTACCAGTTCATCACGTTTCAGATGAATACCTTCTTCATTCAGAAAGAACTCTTTCCGGGTTCCTTTGAACCGTATTTCGACAATGTTTGATTCGTTTGTTGTATCAGGTATATCGTCGAGCCAGTCATAAACGCCAAGCATGGCTGGTCTGTCAAGGTCATTATTTGTGTTGCATCCAGTGCATCCCATATCTCTCTTTTTTAAAACGAAGGGCAATATTATCAAATTTTGGGCAAACTTGCTATTTTTATTCTGTCTAAATAGCGAAACGGATAGAACTGCATTCAATTCCTAAATCAATCATTTCTGCATGATAAGCGCAAAACATCTATCTTTGAATCTTAAATTTTAGGATTATGCAAATTCGTTATTTTTTCCTGATCGTACTTTCATTGCTGATTTTTCAGTCCAAAGTGCATGCACAACAACTAAGTCCGGAAGCAACGGTTAGTATTTTGACATGCAACCCGGGAGAGGATGTTTATTCGATGTACGGACATACAGCCATTCGTATAAGCGACCCGACTTTGAATCTGGATGCCGTGTTCAATTACGGGCTTTTCAGTTTCGATACGCCAAATTTCATGTACCGCTTCGCCAAAGGCCAGACTGATTACAGTATGGGTGGAGAACGTTTTAAAAGTTGGCTGCCACAGTATGACGAAGAAAAACGCAGTGTTTACGAGCAGGTACTCAACCTCACTCCGGAAGGGAAAAATAAACTATTTCAGGCCTTGATAGAAAATGCCAAACCTGAAAACCAGGTGTACCGCTACAATTTCTTCATGGATAATTGCGCGACCCGTGTCCGCGATATGATTGAGCGCAATGCAGGTTCTCCAATCAAGTTTACCGATAACCATCCCACTGAAACCTACCGCGACCTGATCAAAAAATTCCAACATTCGTTCCGTTGGTTCGATCTGGGCATCGACCTTCTTGTAGGCAAAAAGGCCGATCAGCCGGTTTCGGCCTATGGTCAAATGTTTTTGCCCGATTACCTGAAAGAACAGTTTGCCAAAGCTGAAATTACTGTCGATGGGAAACCACAACCTTTGGTTCTTGAAACCCGCACCTTACGCGAATATCCGAATTCTAAAGTCAATTCTGATTTGCCTTGGCCTGCTATCGTTTTCGGTATTTTGTTCCTGATTATTGGTGCATTTTCGGTTCGCAGCTTTCTTCAGAAAAAGAAAATTGACTGGCTGGATTATACTTTGTTCGGATTAAGTGGTTTTGCCGGATTAATTATTGGTTGGTTCACTTTGTATTCGGAGCATCCGGCTATGAGCCCGAATTACAATTTGTTGTGGGCATTTCCGCTGAATCTGTTTTTTGCAGGTTTGTGGGCAGTGAAAAAATGGAGACCTCAAGCACGCTACTATTTTTGGTTATCAGGAGCTCTTTTAATTCTTTCGTTTGTGGCTGGGCAGCAATTTAATCCGGCAGTTTACTTTATAATCTTGATTTTGCTGGTTCGGGTCGTAGTGAATCTTATTCCTGAGAAAAAGTAATCAGTTGCCAGTCGCATTGTTCCTCGCCTGCCGCGAGGTGGAGGCCGCGGGATATTACTGCCTACTTTTTACCCAATCCGACTAATTTTTCGGTTCAGTGGGCGCTCAATCGAAATTGGAACTTTCTCTTCAATCACACTGCTCGAATCCAGTCCAAGAGCTTTCACATCGTTAATACTGAATAATCTGGCGAAAGCATGCAATCCCATTATCATAGTTTCCCAAGGCGATAATTTGTAATCCTGAGTCATGACCCGGTCGAGGTTAACAAACAGAAAGTCGGCTGGGAAATGATGTTTCTTCAGTGATTCGTATGAACTATTAAGTTTTATTTCACCGCTGGCAACCAGGTCTTTCAGTACTTCTTTAAAATAAAGATTAACTCGCGGTTCGATCTTAAATCCAAGGTGAAAATCGATCCGAACCAATGTTCCGGGAATAAACTGGTTAACTTCGTAACTAAATGTATCAGGTTCGTCAACAGTGTCGACATGGAGTAACCAGTAGGTTTGTGCGCGTTTAGGCTGTTTGTTAAAGATAGAATACATGATTTTGGATTCGATCTGGTGAAGTTCGTTGGCCTTGATGATGTAAACCAGGTTGGTGGCGATTTGCGGAATTGTTTTATCCTTGCTTAAATCGTCGAATAAATGCAGGTATTTATTGATATTTGAGAAACTGATATGCCGGTTCTTGATTTTGCGTCCAAAAAACCACCCGAGCATGATGAGTAAAAAGGCACAAGCTAAAGCAATTGAAAACCATCCGCCATTGGCGAATTTATGCAGATTGGCGATCAGAAATGAAGTTTCGATTGAGCCAAAAAGAACCCCAAGGATGATTAAAAAAGTAAAATGGACATTTTTCTGGTAGAGGTAATGCAGCAATAGCAAAGAAGTCATCATCATGGTGATGGTAATCGACAATCCATAAGCCGCTTCCATATTCGACGACTCCTGAAAGAACAGAACGACAAAGCAAACCGAGACCCACAACAGCCAGTTAACAAAAGGAATATAAACCTGACCTTTGATAGTTGTTGGGTGCAATACTTTTATTTTAGGCCAGAAATTCATAGAAACGGCCTCGCTAATGAGCGTATACGATCCGGTGATCAAAGCCTGACTGGCAATTACCGCAGCAGCAGTCGAGATCAGTATTCCGGGGAAAAGAAACCAACTAGGCATGATCGAGTAAAATGGATTCAAATCTTCGATGGGTTGTGGATGGTTCATCAGCCACGCTCCTTGCCCAAAATAGTTGAGTAACAATGCAAGTTTTACAAAGATCCACGAAATTCGGATGTTTTTGATACCGCAATGGCCCAGGTCAGAATACAAAGCTTCGGCTCCGGTGGTACACAGAAACACCGCACCA
>JBBQXI010000095.1:0-10971 GCA_038209805.1 Bacteroidales bacterium
TCAGGGATTTAAGAAAATATACACCTTGCAGTACGGCATCATGACCTGGAGTCGTCAGGGATTTCCGCTGGAGCAGAGTAACGATGTGGTTGCAAGTGCTGGTACAACCTATACCGAACAATCGTTTGGCAAATTGCTGAAAGACAATAAACTGGTACTGGTCGATTTTCATGCCGTATGGTGCGCGCCATGCAAAGCAATGAGCCCGGTTATCGATCAGGTTTCGGCCGAATTTAAGGGAAAAGCTAAAGTTGAAAAGGTGGACATTGAAGCCAACAAAGTCATTACAGCAGCTTACCAGGTTCAGACAATTCCCGGATTTGTGCTGTTTAAAGATGGCAAAAAGGTGTGGAGCTACAATGGCGTAATTAGCTATGCCGATCTTTCGGGTGTGATTAAAAAATATTTGTAGTTGTTGGGTTTGAAGGGGGATTCAATCCTGAAAGTTAAAGGGCTTTCCGGATGGGAGGTCCTTTTTTGCTTCATCCGTAAGCCTTTGGCATGAGCTCAGTTGAACGCTGAAGCTGACGGCAAAGGATATTTCTCTCCAGATCACATCTGCTGTATTGGGAATTATTCTTTGCTGTTCACTTCAGTGAACGGTTTAAACAGTTTTTTCACGCCTTTTCGGCTGATTAGGTAAACGCCCGCAAGAATTAGACTCATGCAAGCCAGGTGAAGTAAGGTTACTTTTTCGCCGTCGAGTACACCCCAAAAGATGGCGAAAATGGGAATGATGTAGGTAACCGATGAGGCTGCTACTGCCGATGAGTGACGAATCAGACTATTCATCAGCAACATGGCCAGAGCAGTACCGATAATTCCAAGCGCGGCAAGAGCCAGTAAATGAACCGGCCACGATGGATTGGCGGTCACCGCCGATAAATTGGTAGTGAGTAAATACGCCAGTGCCACCGGACCAATAAACAAAAAGGATAACGAAGTAACCTGAATTCCGGTGAGGTGAGGCAATTTAGCTTTAATCTGATTGATGCTGATGGCATAGAAACAAGTGGCCAGCACAATGTAAAACGCATAACTGTTAACCGTTCCCAGATGAAAACCGTCACCGGCAAGGATCAGCCCGGTAGCACCTGCCAGTCCGAGCGATAATCCGACCACCTGCAACCAACGGAAAACCGTTTTGTGAAACATCATACCTACAATCAACGTGAATACTGGTGTGAGCGAATTAAGCATTCCGGCCAGCGAACTGTCGATTTGCGTTTCGGCTTTCATAAATAAAAAGGCCGGGAAGAAACTACCGATGAAACCCGCAATCAGCAAGCTTTTCAAATCTTCTTTCTTGATGTTTTTCAAATTGCGGATCGATAACGGCAACAGCGCCAGCGAAGCCAGTAAAATGCGCAGTGCACCTGCCTGCTCGGGGCTGAAACTCTTCAGTCCGATTTTCATCAGAATAAACGAACTGCCCCAGATGAAGGCCAGAACCATTAGAATGGTAATTTGAAATCCGCGTTTTTCCCAAACCATAAAGTGGAATTTTTGTGGGCGAAAGATAGGAGAAAAGCCGGAGAGGTAAAAAACTTATTTTTATCGGGTGTGATTTATCCTGATGGTCTTCGAAACACCGATGCAAAACATCGAAGTGGTGATGCAAATCAATTAAATGGCGAAGGATTGCTGTGGCCATGCGATAAAAATCAACGGTGGTGCGGGGGAGGGTAGCGGAAGAGCGATTATTTCTTTTCTTCAACGACAAAGAAATATTTACATTGGTCGGAAAGACATTTGTGGAATTGGGTTTTGTGCGGTGAAGGTGGCAAATCCAACTTCAATTCAGTTCTTGCTCCGCATTTGGGGCAAGTCGTTGGCTGATTTTCCATGAGATAAATATCGAAATTCTTCATTTCTTCTAGTTTCGCTAGAAAGGAATTGATTGATTCCATTTTCTTTTTTAGATTATCAATCTTATTAAGCATTTCTATTGAGTCGAATTCATACCAAGAATAATCATTCTCGTATCGATGAGATTTAAACTTTTTAATGCCCAAACAATCTGGGTAGAAAAATTCATGAGAGAAAAGATGTAGCTGAATATTATACTCTATTACTTCGATGGAAAGCTGGTCTGGATTCGTGAATATTTTACTTCCGAATTTTTTGTAGTTTCCTGAATCACGGTACAGATAATTAAAACGGATAAATTCACTCATGGCTTTTTTGCCAAAGAAAGTGAGTTTAGGAATTCAAGTCAACGGACTATGAGTCACATTTCAGTTATCCTTTGAAGATGGTATCCAAATGAAATTGTAAAAACTCTTTTTTGGGTAAGTATTTCTGGGGAAGGTTTAGAAAAGTTCCGTTCAATCTTCCAAATATTTCAGGATAATACACTTGGTTTTCTTTTGCCCTCGCTTCAGTTGAGATCAGCAATTGATATTTTTCTGAAATGCCAATTAGTCCTTTGTCGTAAGCTCGATCATAAAGCGATGAAAGGCAAATGCCATTTTCAGGATTAAGTCGTTCCACTTCGTTCTGTGACCAAGGAATAATATGGCTTGCAACCAATAAATCTGGTAAGTCAATTCCAGTAATGGCGCATTTTCGATTGTAATTGGCTAACACAATCTGTCGAAATACGTTCTGATTTACTCGCGTTTTAACTTCTCTAATCTTGGTTTCACCTTTCAGATTTTCAGTTCCGGATAAAATTTCTGCAAACTTAGTTTCAATGGTTTGCTTTTCGAGATTCGCTAAAATCCGCTCACTTTCAAAAAGCAATTCAGCTTTGTTCGAAATAAATTCATTCCAGATTGGCTCAACTTGTCTGATCCCGCCTATCAAACCTTTGACACCTCTCTGTTGATGGTAAGGATCAACACTAGCAAAATTGCTTAATCGCATAGCGATGGAGTTTGGCGTTCGATCTAAGATGCCTGCTAAATGAATGATTTCAGGATTTCCATGATGAAGTTTCCCAAATGGGAGTTTCAAGTAAAGGTTGAATGCAAGAATTAGCTCTTCTCTGGTCCAAAGTCTTCGTTCCATAATTCGCAGGTTAGATAGGCTAAATATGAGGATTTTATTTGAATTAGTAGATCATAATTTTGGTTCATGTTGTCGCTCTTAATTTCGGCACTATGCACGTCGGTCATGGCAGTAAAAGTATGCAATTTTGCATTTCTTAGCTTTAATTAACGGATGTTGTCTTTGTTTTTAAATATTGTGTTTCGTTGGGTTTTATAGTTGAAATGTTAGTAGGGTAGAGCTGAATTCATGCGGTTATCCCAGAAAACAACATCAATAAAATCAAGCCAAAATGAAGAAGTTTAGTTTGTGTATTATAGCATTTATTTCGATGTCCGGAAGTCTTTTTGCGCATAGCGTAGTTCCGGTTTCGCGTTGGAAAACCCATGAAATAAAAGTCGATGGTCGTGATTTTGATTGGGATAAACCCATCAATTATTACGATGGACCAACGGGCATGTTTTTCGCTATCTTGATCGACAGCTCAACCCTCTACCTCAATCTTACCATTGCCGATGGTCCGAAAGTGATGAAATTAATCAACGCCGGATGGTCGCTTAACTTTTCGACAAAGAATAAAAAAGGAAATACAAAAGCCAGTATCGCTATTCCGGCAATCCATGGAATGAAAGGCAGTCGGGTTGGGATGATGGATGCCAGATCATCAGCTTTTTCTGGTCAAAGCATAGCCACTAAAACGTCGGATGCAAATTCGTTTGATTCGATGGATATTGGTGCACCTGATTTGTCAGCAATAAACAGCTATGCGATCAATTTACGCACGTTTAAGGCAAACGGCTTTATTTTTACGGATGGCGATTTTCCGTTGCAAGGGAACTCGGGAATTGTGATTCGTGTTGGAAGATCCGACCCGGCAGGATTGCTTTACGAGATAGTCATTCCGCTCAAAGAGCTTTACGAGGAAGATTCTGTCGAACTTAACGAATTGCTAGCAATGTCCGTTTCGGTGAATACCCAGAGTCAGCCTGATGGCGATAGAAGCAGTCAGGCGCAGAGTGAAATGCCTTCGGCAGGAACGACAGGTGGTGGTATGCCTGGTTGCAGAATGCCCGGTGGACGGATGAACGGAGAAAATCCCTGGAACGCAAGTTCAGCCTCTACAAAGGTTACCTTCAAACAATCATTCCGTTTGAGTTCACACTAAATGAGGAAGGCCCGAGCCTGTTTTTTTTTCGACAGTTCGCTTAATCGTAGTGTGTTTTGGGGTAGTGTAATGGCAGGCAAACTTTCAAAGCTAGAACGATATTTCGGAACTGATTTTTATGTTTAAATCATGCAATGCCTGTAAATAGCGATTTTTTACTGATTATCGAAACCCTTTTTTCAATAAATTCCGAGTTCTATAGCATACAATAAAGTGTACATTTATACGCTTATTACTGGGCTTTTATTTCTATTGTGTATATATTTGCACAAACAAAAATTCCAAAAATGAGTGGAAGTGGTAGAAGAGTATATGATCAAGTAATGACCATCTTTGGAACAGCAATGGTCTTTTTTTATCTGGGTTTGGCCTATTTTTTACTTTTCTCGCCCGTGCTCAGTTATATTGATATTACGCTTAGAACAATTTTTGCAGTTCCTTTATTGCTTTATGGTGTTTATCGTGCTGTTGGTTCATACCGAAGGATTAAAGAAAGCTTTTTTGAAAGAGATGAAGAATAGAGTTTCATTTTCTTTCAATAGTTAAATCGGTAACCGCCGATTTTAATATCACATGGTGAAAATTTGGGATAATTTAATTTTTTGTGAACACAATCAGACTCACAAGGAAAATGTTATCGTTCTTAGGTAAACGGCAAGTCATAAATTGGGTAACCGATAAAGAACAAGTTTAAAGGATGAAATGTGTTTTCCTTATTTTTGTGGCTAATCGGATGATCGTGTATAAATGACGCAATGAAACAATATCTGGAGTGTATAATTGTCTTATAATGAGCGTATTGTAAAGTGTTCGAATAATTGTATAAAAAATTGCTGAATATGGTATAATTCTTGTTTCAAAATTAACAAACGAGGAAGATCGCCTGTAAAATGTTAATTTTATTTGAATTTAATGTTAATTTTTGATAGCGTTTTATACTGTTTTTATTCAAAATTCAAAGCGCAAAAAAAAAAAAAATATTTAAGAATGTTGTTTTTTTTTGCCCTATAACGAATTTGATTTATTATTATTGCAACGAATTTTCAACCTTTGTTAGCTTGTAAATGAAAATGTCAGGAACATATAAGTATTTGCGGTCGATCGTCTTAATAACCAGTAGTGCACTGATTATGTTGATGATTGGAATAGCATGTTCAAATCGAACTGGCAGTAAGATTACAGAGACTCCTACAAGTGGGAGTATTCATATTTTAGCCGACGCCTCATTTCAACCAATTGTTGATGCCGAGATCTCTACTTTTACTGGTTTGTATAAGTATGCTCATGTTACTGCAAGCTATGTTGCTGAAAACGATTTGATTTCTGCTTTTCTTGATGATTCGGTAAAAGTGGTAGTTACAGCATGGGAACCAAATGCAAAAGAAAAGGAGTTACTTCTAAATACGCAAATTGTTGTGCGAACAACTAATGTTGCTTTTGATGCGATTGCGTTGGTTCTTAATAAGGAAAATAAGGACTCACTTTTGACCTATGAAAATGTGAACGATCTGTTTACCGGTAAATTGACCGATTGGAAGTCGATTAATCCAGCTTCGGATTGTGGCAAAATGTCGACTGTTTTTGATCATGAGAAATCGACAAATATCCGATATTTTAAAGAGGAGTTTAAACTTGAAGGGCAATTACCTTCCAGTTTTTATTCGGTTAAGAGTAATGAAGAGGTTATCGATTACGTTAGTAAAAATAAAGGTGCAATTGGTTTGGTTAGTGTGAACTGGATCTGCGATAAAGAGGATTCAACCATGCGTGCTTTTTCGAGTAAAATAAAAATTGCTGCAATTTCTCAACACTTTCTGGAAAAGGGATCTTATTTTCTTCCTGTTCAGGGATCGATTTACGATAAAACTTATCCTTTTACACGGAAGATTAATCTTGTTTCAAGAGAGAGTTTTGAAGGACTTGGTTCAGGGTTTGTTAGTTGGTTTTCATCGGAACAAGGACAGCGAATTGTTCTTAAATCTGGTTTAGTACCTGCAACAATGCCTATTCGATTAATACAATTCAAAAAATAATTTTTAATATAACCAGATATGATCACTCTTTTTTTTAAGAAGACTTTTTTAATCCTTGCGCTGATTGTGATTAGCGGTGTCGCAGGATTAAAAGCACAGACATTGGATGAAGCGATTACCGCGATGAACAATGAACGTTACGATAAAGCTGATGAGATTCTTCAGGATCTGGCAAAGAAATCAGCAAGTAGTAAAATTTATTATTTGTTAGGCGAAAATACATTATTGAATTTCTTTGCTGATACAATCTCCAATTCACAAAAAGCTGTTATGGCTGAGGCCAAGGGCCAATTTGATAAAGGAATTGCCCTAAATGCCAACGATCCATTCAATTACATTGGATTAGCAAAAGTAGCCTCATATAGTGGTGATCAGCAATCTGCTGCACAAATGAGACTGAAAGCAAAAAGTTTTTTGCTTCCATATAAAAAGGTTACAAAAATCCCTAATGCAGCTGATTATGCCCTTACTTTGGCAAAATTAGCCGAGTCGTACATCGTATTTGATAAAGTTGATACCACGATGGCTTTGCCTTTAGTTCGCGAAGCTTTAACGATTGACGAGAAAAACCCAAACATCTATATTATTGCCGGTGATATTTATTTGCTAGTGAATAACGGTTCCCTTGCGATTCGGAATTACAACAGAGCTCAGGATTGTGATCCACAATCTCCGATCGCTAATATGAAAATCGGCTATATTTACTTCAAAGGGCGTAATTTAACTGCTGCTATTCCTTATTTTGAGCAGGCAATCGCATTAAACAAAAATTATGCTCCTGCCTATCGTGAGTTAGGTCAGCTTTATTCTATGGCTGGTCGATTTAAGGAGTCAAAAGTAAATTTTGAAACATATTTAACTTTAACCAATCAAAATATTCCTGCAAAGATTCGTTATGTAAACGCTCTTTTCTATTCAAAAAATTATGCTGAAGTAATTAAGAATGTTGAAGACATCTTTGCTGTCGATAAATCGAGAACATATTTGAATCGTGTTGCCGGATATTCATGTTACGAACAAGGTGATTTTGCAAAAGCCCTGACCTACATGAATAATTTGTTCGCTCAACTTCCTGCCGACAGAATCCTGAAAAAAGATTACGTCTACTATGCACGGATCATTATGAAGAACAATGAGAACTATGCTAAAGATTTGGGCGATCTTGAAAAAGCTAAATCTGATTTGGCTAAAGTTCAGGAAAAGAATGAATCTTTAAAGGGTGCAGCAAAAGAAAAAGAAAAAGTGAGCGAAGAACCATTGGTTGCTAAAGTAGCCGAAATTCAAAAAGGTGTGGATGTTTCAGAGAAAGAGCTTAACAAAGGTTACGATGCATACGAGAAAGCAATTACTTTTGGTGAAGAAGATACTTATTTGATTCAGGAAAAGGCTAGAAATTTATACAATCAGAAACGCTATTCAGAAGCTGCAGCTAATTGGGAACGATTAATTGCTAAAGGAAAAGATAGCGAGGAAAACTATCTTCAGATTGGAAAGGCTTACTATCAGGGTAAAGATTTTGATAAAGCTGAGGTAATATTTAAAGATATGACTGAAAAGTTTCCTGATTATATTCCAGGTTACCAATGGGCTGCAAACAATGCTGCTGCCAAAGATCCTGATTCAAAACTTGGACTTACAAAGCCTAGATTTGCTGCTTTGATCGCAAAGGCGGCTACTGATTCGGTTAAATATTCAGAAGAGATTTTTAATGCTTTACGCTTTCTGGGATACAATGCTCTTCAGGCAGATCGGAATGACGAAGCAAAAGCCTACTATAACAGGATGCTAAACCTTGATTCAAATAATAAGGATTTTCAGGTTAAAGCATTGAGTTCGTTAAATACTCTTTACATGACAACAGGAGAATATGGTAAGGCAGTTGATTGCGATAATAAGATTCTTGCTCTGGATCCAAGCAATGGAGCTGCTAAAGCGAATATTCAATACATTCAGGCTTTGCAATCAAGCGCTAAACCGAAAGCCAATCCAAACGAAATTTCTGGTGTCATTAAAGACGAATCAGGATCACCAATTGCCAGTGCTTCTGTTAGGGTAAAAGATACAGCTGCCGAAGCTTGGACCAATGCAAAAGGTGAATATCGGTTTACAATGCCTGAAGCTTCCACTACACTTGTAATTAGTGCTAATGGCTATACAACGAAGGAAGTGGCAGTAACGAAGAGCAGGGTATATAATTCAACACTTAGTAAGTAACACAATTGGAATCAACAAAATCATAATAGAGATTCAATAATAATTATTTAACCACAAAAAACTATTAAAAAAATGAGTAAGAATTCTAAATCATTCAAAAGTAAGTTTGAATCTGCTTTTGCTTCAGTTGCAATACTAGTTGCATTTGTAATTGCGTATTTACTTTTCACCCAGCTTATGGGAGACCCAGTTAACTTCGAAGGTGGAAATCCAAAAGGACATCCGCTACCAGGTAATTATATGGGTATGCTTTTCAAAGGGGGACCAATTGTTCCTGTTTTAATGACTTGCGTTTTAGTTGTTTTAATCTTCATTATCGAAAGATTTATTACTTTGTCAAAAGCACAGGGAAAATCAAGTTTAGATGAATTTGTTGCCAATATCCAGGCTTTAACAGCTAAGGATAAAATCGAAGAAGCTATTAAAGCTTGCGATGTACAGAAAGGTTCATTGGCTAATGTAACTAAAGCTGGTTTGGATCGTTACAGAGATCTTGAAAATGACAAAACGTTAGAAACTGATCAAAAGATCACTTCAATGAAACAAGCTTTGGAAGAAGCTACTGCATTAGAATTGCCAATGTTATCAAAAAACATGGTTATCCTATCTACACTTGCTTCTATCTCAGTTTTGATTGGTCTTATTGGTACTGTTCTTGGTATGATTCGTGCATTCTCTGCACTTGCTCAAGCTGGTGCTCCTGATGCTCTTGCATTATCTACAGGTATTTCTGAAGCTTTGATTAACACGGCTTTCGGTATTAGTGGATCAACTGTTGCTATCATTGCTTTTAACTTTTTCTCTTCGAAGATTGACGGTTATACTTTCAAGATTGATGAAGCAGGATTTAGCCTAACTCAGACCTTTGCTACAAAAATCAGAAAATAAGTCTAGGTTTAATTCTTTTGGTTCATTTATAAATTAAAATTATCGCATGCCAAAGATTAAAATGCCAACCAAGACGCCCCATAACGATATGACGCCGATGGTGGATTTGTTTTCGCTGCTGCTAACATTTTTCATGTTAACATCAGTATTCACTCCCCAGGAACCGGCTCCTGTTGATACTCCATTTTCTGTATCTGAAAAACCTAAACCTGATGCCAATATTATGACAGTAGTTATGTCATCTGACAATAGGGTGTTTTTCAATGTGGATAATGGACAGGATACTATCCTGCATTTCAGACCTAAAATTTTGCAAGAAATGGGTAAGAGATACAGTATAGAATTCACCCCGCAGGAACTGCGGAAGTTTGAGAAATATGGTTCTTCATTTGGTGTTTCAATACACGATATGAAGAAATTCCTAGCTGCCAGAGACACAAAGGAAAGAGAAGTGTTCGAAAAAGGTATTCCTCATGACTCTGTTGATAACCAGTTTGGTTATTGGGTACTATATACCCGTCAGGTTAATCCAGCTGTTCAGGCTTTGATTAAAGGTGATTCTGATGTAGAATACCCTCTTGTCAAAAAAGTGCTGGATGTGCTTCAGGATTATAATGTCAACAGATTTAGTCTGGTTACAAACCTTGAAGCAGTGAAGGTTGAACTAACTGACGCTAAAAAGTAGTATTATGGCAGAGATTATACAAGAGGAAAAAGGTAAAGGGGGAAAAAAACGCCCAAAGAAAGGCAATCCCCATATGGATATGACACCAATGGTGGACCTTATGTGTCTGCTGTTGACGTTCTTCATGCTTGTAGGTGCTTTTAACAAACCTAAGGTTATGGAAATCGTTTTACCTGAAAAAATCAAGAAAAACGAAAAGGTTGATCCGCCAAAAATTGCTGATAGCCGCACTCTAAACATTATTTTGGGTCCTAATGACAAAGTTTTCTGGTATCCTGGAAAACCTGAAGCTGGTATGCCTTTACAGGTTACTGACTTTAGCGCTAAAGGAATCAGGGAAGTGTTGTTGGATAGAAACCGGGCTCTCTTCAAAAAGATTGAACAGTTCCAACAAGATGTTATAACCGGTAAATTGAATATTAAACAAGATTCTTTGGCAAATGCGATTAAGCAGTTGAAAAAGGATGATGATACCGGTCCTATCGTATTGATTAAGTTCTACAAGACAGCAAAATACAAAAATTTCGTTGATATCATTGACGAGATGTCTATTGTAGGAATTGCTCGATACATTCTTGTTGATATCAACTGGATTGAGCAAGGCATGGTTGAAGCTGCAATCAAAGGGCAAACTCAAACAGCTGCCGCTCCCTTAACTCAAAAATAAAGAACGATACGTATGGTACAAAATAATCAATTCACTCCAACTTTCGATGACATAGTCTTCGAACATAGAAATAAGGAATATGGAGCGTATCAAATACGGAAAAAGTACAACCGTGTTGTTCTGATTTCTACTCTGATCGGTTGTGCGGTCATTGCTACTGCTGTTATTGTTCCTTATATTAATGCAAGTCGTAACGCTTCGCATAAATTGCGGGATGCTAAAGAAGTAATTGCAGAAATGTCCAATGATCTTCAGACTGAAGCTGCGCCACCACCACCACCACCACCACCACCACCACCATCTGAAGTACAGACAGTTGTGAAGTACG
>JBBQXI010000096.1:0-10956 GCA_038209805.1 Bacteroidales bacterium
ATCGGGAAATCATCCAAGCATTCAGGTTGGTAATTTTATCGGTGATTTTGTGAAAGGAAGCCGATTTGAATCGTTTCCGAAAGGAATACGCAAAGGAATTATAATGCACCGAAAAATCGATTCGTTTACCGATTCTCACGAGGTTGTAATCGACACAAAAGCCTTTATACGACCTGTCTTCGGACGATATTCAGGAATTATTCTTGATATGTATTTCGATTATTTCCTAGCGGTCAATTTTAAAAAATATTCTGCTGGAAAATCGCTACGGTTTTTTGCTTATCGATTCTATATTTCGGCACTATTCAATTACCGATATTTGCCAGCAAGGGTCAAACGTTTTATTTTTCATTTTATCGGTACGAACCGACTTCAAAAGTACGAATCGGTGGAAGGTTTAAAATACTCACTGGAAATTATGTCAAATCATAAAGTTCCGGCAATTGATCCTGAGAAAACTATTTCTTTTTTAGTTGAAAATAATGAAGAGCTGGAACGAAGATTTTTCATGTTTTTTCCTGATTTAATTGAATTTGTAAAAAATGAATTCAATTAGTTTTATTTCGATTTTCGTCTAAAAAATCAGATTTGATACTAAAGCGATTTTTTGTACCTTTGCACACTCAAAAAAAAACTCCTGACCCCTGAAGGAGAATTTTTTATTGAGGAGTGGATATTTTAATAAACATGTATTTATTGTCCCCCTTTAGGGGCTAGGGGTAATTAAAAATTTCATAATCATATGTTTGAATCATTAAGTGAAAGACTAGAAAGGTCGTTTAAAATACTCAAAGGCGAAGGCAAAATCAGTGAGATTAATGTCGCCGAAACGCTGAAAGATGTTCGTAAGGCTTTGCTGGATGCCGATGTCAATTATAAGATTGCCAAGACGTTTACGGAAACGGTAAAAGATAAAGCAATCGGACAGAATGTGTTGACTTCTTTGAAACCGAATCAGTTAATGGTAAAAATCGTTCATGACGAGTTAGCCGAACTGATGGGTGGCGAAAGTGTGGACATTAATCTGAAAGGTTCACCAGCAGTTATTTTAATGTCGGGTTTACAAGGTTCGGGTAAAACAACTTTTTCTGGAAAACTGGCTAATTTGCTGAAAACCAAACGCAGTAAAAATCCATTGTTGGTTGCATGTGACGTGTATCGTCCGGCTGCTATCGAACAGTTGAAGATACTTGGTGAACAACTTGGAATTCCTGTTTATTTCGATCTCGAAAGCAAAAGTCCGGTTGCCATTGCCGAAGCGGCTATCAAATATGCCAAACTGCATGGAAATGATGTCGTAATTATAGATACTGCAGGTCGTCTGGCGGTTGATGAAATGATGATGAACGAGATTGCTGCTATTAAGAAAGCGATTAATCCTCAGGAAATTTTGTTCGTAGTTGATTCCATGACCGGACAAGATGCTGTAAATACGGCAAAAGAATTCAATGATAAATTAAATTTCGACGGTGTTATCCTGACCAAACTCGACGGAGACACTCGGGGTGGAGCTGCACTTTCCATTCGTTCGGTGGTGAACAAGCCGATTAAATTTGTCGGAACGGGCGAAAAAATGGATGCGTTGGACGTATTCTATCCTGAACGTATGGCCGACCGTATTTTGGGAATGGGCGATATCGTTTCATTGGTAGAACGCGCTCAGGAACAATACGATGAAGTGGAAGCTCGCCGTTTGCAAAAGAGAATTGCTAAAAATCAATTCGATTTTAATGATTTTATTTCCCAGATTGAACAAATCAAGAAAATGGGGAATATAAAGGATTTGGCAGCCATGATTCCGGGAATGGGTAAAGCCCTGAAAGACGTTGATATTGACGATAATGCTTTCAAAGGAATTGAAGCCATTATTCACTCTATGACATTGAAAGAACGCGCCAATCCGACATTGCTGAACGGAAGTCGCAAAAACCGTATTGCCAAAGGAAGCGGAACGACCATCGTGGATGTAAACCGTTTACTAAAACAATTCGATCAAACCAGTAAAATGATGAAAATGGCTACCATGAGTCAGGGAAAACTGAAAATGGGAAAACATAGATAAAGCCCTCTAAATCCCCCAATAGGGGACTTTAGAGAGTTTGTAAATGTCAAATAATACATTTAAATCTTTCCTCTTTTGGGGGAATAAGAAGGGGGCTTATGTATAAGATTATTGATGGCAAAGTGATTTCAGAGCAAATTAAGACTGAAATTGCAGAAGAAGTGAAAGCCATTGTTGCTTCAGGGAAACGTGCGCCACATTTGGCTGTCATTATTGTCGGTCACGATGGCGGAAGCGAAACTTATGTTGCACACAAAGTGAAATCGTGTGAACAGGTTGGTTTTAAATCTACCAAAATCACCTTTGAAGATAATGTGACCGAAGCGGAACTTTTGGCTAAAATTGCCGAACTGAATAATGATAAAGGATTAGATGGTTTTATCGTTCAATTGCCTTTACCCAAACATATTTCGGAACAAAAAGTAATTGAAGCGATTGACTACCGAAAGGATGTGGATGGTTTTCATCCGGTTAATGTTGGTCGTCTTTCTATCGGATTGCCTTGTTATGTTTGTGCAACACCTTCAGGCATTATGGAATTGATTAAGCGCTACGAAATTCCTACATCAGGTAAAAATTGCGTGGTGATTGGTCGAAGCAATATCGTTGGAAAACCAGTGGCTTCATTGATGATGCAAAAGGGTTATCCGGGTGATGCAACCGTTACGGTTTGCCATAGTCGCACGAAAAACTTAAAAGAAATTTGCCAGCAGGCTGATATTATTATTGCTGCTTTAGGGAAACCAGAATTTTTGACTGGTGATATGGTGAAAAATGGCGCAGCAGTTATTGATGTGGGCACAACCCGTGTTCCTTCTGATAAAACCAAAAGCGGTTTTCGTTTGAGCGGTGATGTGAAATTTGATGAAGTTGCTCCGAAATGTTCGTTCATAACTCCTGTTCCCGGTGGAGTAGGACCGATGACCATCGTTTCGTTGCTGAAAAATACCTTGCTGGCTGCAAAAGGGGAAATTTACCCCTAACCCAAAATGGGAACTGAGTAACTTTCGTCTCTAAATTAATATATTTTAAGTCAGGTTTCAATTACAAATACTAAAATAATTTCACTTTAGGGGTTAGTGGTAAATGTCATTATTCTACGTTCCAAATCTTTCTCATGGTTTCGTTCTTCCCGAAGAAGAATCGCAGCATGCTGTCAAAGTATTGCGATTGCAAATTGGTGAAGAGATTGAAATTGTGGATGGAGTGGGCGGATATTTCAAAGCCCGAATTACGAATCCACATCCCAAGCACTGTGCTTTTGAGATTGTTGAATCCAAAACTGAATTTGGTAAACGTGATTATAAACTCCACATTGCCATTGCACCAACCAAAAATATTGAACGGTTGGAATGGTTTATCGAAAAAGCCACTGAAATCGGCATTGACGAAATCACACCCATCATTTGCCGCTTTTCCGAACGCAAAATGATCCGAGAAGATCGTTTGGAAAAGATTATTGTTTCGGCAGCAAAACAATCACTGAAAGCTTACTTCCCCAAATTAAATCCGCTTTGTACATTTGATGAATTGATGAAAAATCATCAATCATCCCAGAAGTTTATTGCACATTGTTATGACTTCGACAAAAAACTTTTACAAAACGAGATTTCAAAAGGTTCAGATGTGTTGATTTTGATTGGACCGGAAGGTGATTTTAGTCTGGTAGAAGTTCAGCAAGCCATTTCGCTCGGTTTTATTCCCGTTTCGCTGGGTGAAAGTCGCTTGCGTACCGAAACTGCTGGAATTGTCGCTTGTCATACGGTGGCAATAATGAATCAATGACCTCGATATTACCTTACAAAAACCAGTTTTGTTTCCGTCGACATGTGTGGATTAAACCAATATCCGGCCTCGCCAAATCCCTGTAAATCTTCGAGTTTCTCAATTCTATTCTGAATCACAAAACGCGCCATCATTCCT
This sequence comes from Bacteroidales bacterium, assembly GCA_038209805.1. Taxonomy (GTDB): domain Bacteria; phylum Bacteroidota; class Bacteroidia; order Bacteroidales; family Prolixibacteraceae; genus Aquipluma. The sequence continues at coordinate 3,986 of JBBQXI010000096.1, forward strand.
CGTGCTTTTTTGGTATAAATAACAATTTGTTTCAATGTATCCTCTTTATACTCATAAAATTCAATATCAATTACTTTTACAGCTTTGTTTTTTGTATCCAGAGTTTTGATGTATTCGCCTGAAGCAAGATTCAGAATAACAGCTGGTTCGCTTGATGATTTCAGGGCTTTCACAACCGATTTGGTCACTTTTTCACGCCAGAAAGTATATAAATCTTTGCCGTACGGATTTTCAATCTTGGTGCTGACATCTAACCGGTACGGCTGAATCAAATCCAATGGTCGTAACAAGCCGTACAATCCTGAAAATAGGCGTAAATGATTCTGCATATAGGCAATTTCTTCTGGATTGAATGTTTTTGCGTTCAGTCCACGGTACACTTCACCATCAAAAGCCAGAACAGCTTGTTTTGAATTTTCAGGAGTGAAATGATTATGCCAGTTTACATGCCGGTCGGTATTCAAATGTGATAGATTGCTGTTTATTTCGAGTAAACGACCCAGTTCCGAAGGCGATAATTCCCGAATCAGATTCATTAATTCTTCCGCTTGTTTCATAAATTCCGGCAAAGTATATTCTGTGATAGAATTTTGCGGTTTGAAGTTCTGTATTTTGGCTGGTGAAAGGAGGACGATCATAACGGATTTTTAAAGTTTCATTATTGTGTGGTTTAGTTAATGACACAGTGCAAAGATAAAAATATTTATGGGGAATTTAGACTTTCTTGTTGCATTAAACTATTTCCATATCTTTGTTACAAAAAATAGTAGATTTATCTTACGGTTTATGTGGTAAAATAAATTTATAAATTTTATAAAGTATAAAGATGATAAAAATTTTATTACTGATAGACCATTCCAGTGAGTTCAGCCGACGTTTGTTAAGAGGTCTTATCCAATATTCAAAAGATAATGGCCCCTGGATTTTTCACAGGTTACCATCTTACTATAAAGCACTTTATGGCAAAGAGGGCATTGTAGATTGGGCCAAAGAATGGGGAGCTGATGCTATAATTGCACAATGGGATCAAGAGGAAACTGATATTTTGATGAAACTGGATATACCAGTAATATTACAGAATTATAAAGACCGAAGTAGTTATTTTTCAAATTTAACAGGAAATTATATTGCTACAGGTGCTATGGCTGCACAGTATTTTATTAAAAAAAGATTTAGGAACTTTGCTTTTTATGGTAATAAAGATGTTGTATGGTCAAGGGAGAGAGCGGAAGGATTTAGACGGGAAATTGAAAGAGAAGGAGCAAATTATTATTATTTTGAAACTGAAAATCTGAGTGAAGAGCAATGGAGTAAAAGTCATATTGAACTGGATCAATGGTTGCTTGCCTTGCCAAAACCCGTCGCGCTCTTTGTCTGCGATGATAGTTTTGCTTTACAGGTTTCGGAATTGTGTAAAATAAATAATATCCATATTCCTGATGAAATTAGCCTTTTAGGAGTTGATAATGATGAATTGATTTGTAATTTATCTGATCCTCCAATTTCTTCAATAATTTTGGATGTGGAAAAGGGAGGTTATGAGGCAGGGAAGTTAATTCATCAACTAATTAAAAAAGAGAAAAATGAACCATTCAATATCGTTATTAATCCAACCCGAATTGAAGGCCGTCTGTCGTCTGAGAAATACAATATTGAAAATAAATATATTTTAAAGGTAGTAAAACAAATTGAAAATAATTTTACTTCTGAAATTTCCATCGATGCATTTACACGTTTAGTACCTCTTTCCCGTAGAAACTTGGAAGTCAAATTTAAAAAAGAGCTTGGAATGACTATCTATCAGTTCATTTTGAGTTGCAGGGTAGAATATCTTGCTTATTTGTTATTAACCTCAGATCGTTCAATTTCAGATCTTGCATTTGAATCGGGATTTAATGAAATAAAAAATGTATCCCGTATTTTTAAAAAGTTCAAAAATTACTCACCAATTGAATTTCGAGTTAAATTTAATCCAAAAATACAGATCTGACGTTTTTCGAAGAAACATCTGCGCTTTTGATGTAAATTTTAATATGTTCATAATCTACTTTTGTTTCAAAGTATGACCTTTTGTTAGAAGGTTGTTTAATCTTATTTTCTAAGACATTAAAAAAATCTATATAATATGTTGAAATACAAGTTAAATTTGATTGTGTTTTTACTTTTCGTTTCGATAATGATTCAGGCTCAGTTTCATATCACCGGAGAAGTAACCGATATTAATCAGGAACCATTAATCGGCGTAACCGTTCAGGTGAAAGGAACAACTACCGGGACGATTACCAATCTCAAAGGTGAATTTTCAATCCTGGCTCCATCCGAAAAAAGCATGATTGTATTCTCGTATACAGGTTATAGTCAGCAAGTTATTCCTCTAGGCAATCAACAGTTTATTAAGGTAGTATTAAAAGAAACTATAAGAGAGCTTGATGAAGTTACAGTCGTTGGATATGGTTCGATGAAAAAGAGGGATATTACAGGAGCAATCAGTTCAATTTCAGCTCAGAGCATTGAAGAAAAAACACCTGTTAATGTATACGATGCTTTACAGGGGCAGACTTCAGGTGTACAGATCGTTACCGGAAGCGGTGCACCTGGAGAAAGCGCTGAAATAAAAATAAGAGGTGTATCCACATTTGATGAGGGAGCTAAACCACTTTTCGTTGTTGATGGCGTTCCGTTGGATAATGTTGATAATATCAATCCAAATGATATTGAAAGTATTGAAGTCCTAAAAGATGCGGCATCTGCTGCAATTTATGGTTCCCGATCAGCCAATGGAGTTATTTTGGTTACCACTAAGAAAGGCGAAAAAAACAAACCACGTATTGATGTCCGTTATTTACACAGCAATAGTACTTTGTCACGCAGCATGCCAAGAGCAAACGGGGATGAACGACGTTATTATGATAGTATTCGTAAAAAATACTTAGTGGGTGGAGATTATCTGATTAATATAACGGATTCACTCGCTTATATTACAAATCAAGATTTGAATCTTGTAAATCTAATTTTCCGACCGGCATCCCGCGATCAAGTGGATTTTAATGTTTCTGGTGCTTCAGATGTATTTAACTATTATATGAGTACATCTTACCTTAAAGATAAAGGTATCATTGTAAACAGTGATTATGATCGAATTACCTCACGCATTAATACTGAATACAAACCTAGTAAATCCATCAAAATTGGAAGTAAGATTCAATTTGCATATTCATCGAAGAATGGTATTGACGAAGATGGAGTTTTAAATTCCCTTTTAGTAAAACCTGCCTATCTGGCCGTTTTAAATCCTGATGGGACTTATGTTCCAAATATTAGTGCGCGCCGAAACCCTTTGGCAGTCGCTATGACTGATGTAAACAAGACACAGACTTATCGCGGTTCATTATATGAATACATCGATTGGACATTTTCAAATAAATTAAAATTTAATTCTTCCGTACAGATTAATTATTATCAGGAGCGATATCAGAAACGTCGTGCTTCCACTCAGTTAAGCACCGAAGAAGCCGGTACGCCTAGTAGTGGTTCAAAAGATCAGACTCTTTTAAACTACGATGTAGCGAATGAATCTTACATTACATATACTGATACATGGGGAGATTATCACGATGTAACAGCCATGATGGGCAGCAGTATTCAGTATTGGGGTGTTGAGAAAATCAATTTGTTAGGAATGAATATGACTTCGGATGAGATCTATAGCCTTAATGCGGCATCCTCTTTTAATACTACTAATACTTACACTCGAATGTCCGCTAGTTCAATGTTATCTTACTACGGGCGATTAACTTATGGATACAAAAGTAAATATCTTGCAAATTTTAATTTACGCTATGATGGTTCATCACGATTTGGTGTAGATAATCGTTGGGGAGCTTTCCCATCGGGATCATTAGGCTGGAGATTTTCAGATGAGAAATTCTTGCGATTTGCAAAACAAATTTTAAGCGATGGTAAACTGCGTGCCAGCTTGGGAGCAACAGGGAATCAACGTATCGGGGATTATGATGCATTACAACTTTATAGTCCGAATTATATTTATGAAGGGGTTTCGGGTATTGCAGCAAGCAATTTGGCCGACAGAAATTTAGGTTGGGAAAACACAACCCAATATAATTTTGGTCTTGATTTGAGATTATTTAAAAACAGTTTACGAATCTCTGTTGATTATTACAAAAAGCTAACTGATCAACTTTTGGCAAAGGTTGAACTTCCGAAAGAAACAGGATTTCAAACGACACGTCGTAATGTGGGTTCAATGACCAATGAAGGTTTGGAAGGGTCGGTTGATTTTGATATTATTCATAACTCAAAATGGAAATGGAATGTAAATTTTAATGCTGCTAACAATAATACGATAATAACGAAAGTGGCAGACAATATCCCTTTCTACAGAGGAATGAGTGATGCGATTTATGTACAACCGAATGCTAGACTCGGAGAATTTTACGGTTATAAATACCTCGGAATTTTTTCGTATGATGAATCCAATGCGTTTACAGAGGATGGTCATCGATTAATACCTGTTTTTTCCAACGGAGTATTCCAAAATTCATATTATCTCCAGAATCAACTTTATACTGGAATTGTAAAACAAAAGGCGGCTGCAAATGGAACTGTTTTGAAAGGGGGAGATGTTGATTTAGCGGATACTAACGGCGACTGGCTTATTGACCTGAAAGACAAAGAGGTAATAGGATGCGCACAACCGTTTTTATATGGTGGATTAAGTACGAGTTTATCATATCAAAGTTTTTCGATGTCCATGATGTTTTATTATTCACTTGGAGGACAGATTTACAATTATGCTTTGTCACGCCAAAACTCTTTCGAGTTTGATGGAGTTACACCATCTCCTTATGCAATATTTAATATGTGGACAAAACCTGGAGATAATGCTGTTTATCCTGTCCCGATGAAAAGTGAAAATAATCGATTAGCACCTTCCGATTTCTTTTTGGAAGATGCTTCATACATAAAATTGAAAACAGTCAAGTTTTCTTATAATTTCCCAAAAAAAGTAGTTGAAAAAGCTTATTTGAAAGGTGCAAATGTTTATATCTATGGAAACAATCTTATAACATTTACAAACTATAAAGGCTATGATCCGGAATTTTCATTAGGCGGTGCAGATGCTTTAACCATTGGGATCGATCAAAACAGTTATCCCCGAAAGCGTGAATTTGGATTTGGCGTAAATCTGAGTTTTTAAAATTACACATACTATAAAATACGAATATGAAAAGAATTCATTCTATATCAAAATTTGCAATCGGGATATTCATTATACTCTTTTTTATTGCCTGCGATTTTCTGAAACAGGAACCAAAAAGCGATCTTACTGCTGAAAACTTCTGGAAATCACAAACAGATGCAGAAGTGGCAGTAACTGCAATATATTCTTCCATGTCGGCATCAATTTCTCCGGGATTATGGGATTGGGGAGAATTACGCGGAGACAGTTACGAACCGCATGAGAAGGAAGCTTACGATCAGGGTGAATTAATTTACAATAATATTTTAAATGATAATCAGGCAACACTTTGGACGAAGCTTTATCAGGTAATTGGTCAGGCAAATTCAGCGATAAAATACATTCCTAAAATTACGATGACACCAAGCGTGAAAAATAATTTATTAGCAGAAGCTTATACACTTCGTGCTTGGGCTTATTTTTATGCTGTTCGTGTTTGGGGAGATGTACCGCTTTTTACTGAACCTGTGGAAGTTTTAGGACCAGATATGTATCATGCAAGGACAGACAAGGACTTAATTCTCGAAAATGTTATTCTGGTTGATTTGGAAAAGGCGTATCTGCTTGTTGACAAAACATCTATTAAACGTACAAGGATCAATGCAGCTACAATTTGTGTTTTGTCAATGGATGTAAATTCGTGGATGCATCGTTACGACAAAGTAGTGACTATAATGAAAGAAAGAGTGTCCGGATTGAAATTAGCAGACTGGGATTTGATTACCACTTCGCCAACAACATTTAAAAACGATTGGAGAGGAATGTTTATTGAAGATCCTGTTCTTCCAATTCCAAAGGAAGTGCTTATCAAAATGGCTTATGATGTTTTAGGAAACGGAATAAATAACGCAGTTACATACTTTGCTAATTCACAACCCAAAGTTTGGTTATCTACTTATGTTAAATCAAGTTTATATAATGCAACTGATTTACGATACGGAACAACACAGTGGGAAAATGTAGATTCTCAACATTCTAAACTAAGTCGTAAATTCTGGAAAGACAACTCCACATTTACAGGAACAACGGGCAGGGATGTTGATCTGGTACTTTACCGGTATGCCGATATTGTATTGCTTTATGCCGAAGCGTTAGCCAAAACTGATAACTTTAGTGAGTCGGTTTACCAATTAAACAGAATTACAACACGCGCAGGTAATGCTCCTCATTATACCTCCGATTATGTGAATCAAGATGAATTGATTGATGCTATTCTGTTGGAACGCCATCGTGAATTTTTAGGTGAGGGTAAACGTTGGTTTGACCTTGTAAGGTGCAACCGATTGGATTTAGTGGATGTACGAAACAATGTGGTCATAAAACCAACTCAGATTTATTTTCCGATTCATCGTGATCATATTAATCAAAACCCGTTATTGGAACAGAATCCGTATTAATTAAAAATGAGATGAAAATGAAACGATTAATAATTATTTCAATTGGGTGTATATTACTTTTTAGTGGTTGCCTTGGCATTCAGGATAATTACGATTATAAGCCAAGCAATATAAGTAATCAGGTTAATATGAATGCCTGGGACTTTATAAAATCACGTCCGGATGTTTTTTCGCAATTGATTGATGTAGTGCGTACTTCAGGTATGGATTCGACGCTTTATTATTCCAATTCTGAAAAATACACTTACCTGCTACTAAATAATGAAGCTATTAGTAGCCTAACAACCATAATTGGCACCGTAAAAGTATCGAAC
>JBBQXI010000097.1:0-10909 GCA_038209805.1 Bacteroidales bacterium
GGAAGCTTTATTCCTGCGCGATGACGATATTCCACAAGCCGTGGCAATGGGAGTGGCCGATATTGGTGTGGTTGGTGAAAACGAGATGCTCGAAAAGAAGGAAAATGTAATTGTAGCCAAACGCCTCGGATTTAGTAAATGCAGGCTTTCTTTGGCTATTCCAAAGGATGATGTTTACAATGGAGTTGAATATTTCAATGGAAAGAAAATAGCAACTTCTTATCCTGAAATTCTGAAAGGCTTCTTTGCTAAAAAAAATATAACTGCCGAAATCCATGTAATTACTGGTTCTGTTGAGATTGCTCCTGGAATTGGTTTGGCAGATGCCATTTTTGATATTGTTAGTTCAGGAAGCACTTTGGTAAGCAATCGGTTGAAAGAGGTTGAAGTGGTTATTAAGTCGGAAGCAGTTCTAATTGCAAACCCGAATCTTTCTGAAGCAAAACAAAATATTCTGAATGAATTGATCTTTCGTATGGAATCGGTTCAACGTGCTGAAAAGAAGAAATACATTTTGCTGAATGCACCCAACGATAAATTGGCTGAGATTGAATCCTATTTGCCAGGGATGAAAAGTCCGACCGTGATGCCTCTGGCCGAGGAAGGTTGGAGTTCCGTTCACTCAGTAATTGATGAAAAAGACTTCTGGGAGATAATAGGCAAGCTAAAGTCGGCCGGTGCTACAGGTATTCTGGTTATTCCGATCGAGAAAATGATTTTTTAGTACATCGAATGAAGCTCAGACAAATTCTATATTTTGTTATTCCGTGTTTCATCTGGGGATCAACCTGGTTTGCCATCAAATTTCAATTGGGGCAAGTCGATCCGTTGGTTTCGGTGGCGTACCGTTTCCTGATTGCCGGATTGCTACTGATGGTTTTCAGCCTCATCCGGAAGCTCAATTTGCGGTTTTCCTTGCGCGAACACCTGTTGATGATCCTTCAGGGAATGATTTTGTTTGGGTTTAATTACTGGCTGGTTTATCTTGCCGAAACGAATTTAGCAAGCGGAATTGTCGCCATTATTTTTTCGTTTTCCATTTTCACCAATATATTTTTCAACTATTTGCTCCTGAAGGGGAAAATAAGGAAAGAGGTAATGGCAGGCGCCATTCTCGGAATTGCTGGTACTTTCCTGATTTTTAATCATGAATTAGGGAATTCGGAGCAAATCGAAATCGGGTATCAAGCGTTGTTGTTTTGCTTTGGGTCGATCATTTTGGCATCGTTGGGAAACATCCTTTCAAAATACAATCAGACCCGAAAATTGCCTGTTATTCAGACCAATGCGTTTGGAATGACTTATGGTAGTCTCACCATGATGCTGATGGTTCCACTTTCAGGAAGGAGTTTTTCATTTGATGTGTCATTTCCATACATCGCCTCGCTTTTCTATCTGGCGATTTTTGGTTCAATAGTCGCTTTTACATTATACCTGAAGTTGGTAGGCGATATTGGTCCCGATCGCGCCGGATATACCACACTGGTGGCTCCTGTTATTGCTTTAATAATCTCTTCGTTTTTCGAAAATTACCAATGGGGAATTGTTGCCGTATTTGGAGTTATCCTGTTATTTGCCGGAAATATTATGGCTCTGAAAATGAAGCCACTAAAAACAACATAAGAATGAAAACGTTTATCAATCCTCCGAAATCTGATTGGGATGATCTCCTTAAACGCCCAATGTTCAGTGTCACTGAATTGCGAGATCAGGTGCAAATCATATTAACCGAAATTCGAACCAGTGGAATTCATGCATTGCGAAAATACACTGAAAAATTTGATGGCGCATTCATCAGTAATTTGGCTGTATCTCCTGAAGAAGTTGAAGAAGCATGCGATTTGGTTGATTCAAACTTGAAAGAAGCAATTACTATCGCTGCCGGAAATATCCAAAAATTTCACGAATCGCAGGTTCCTCAAACCAACCGGATTGAAACAACTTCAGGAGTAACCTGCTGGCAGAAAGCTGTTGCCATCGATAGAGTTGGATTGTACGTTCCGGGAGGATCGGCTCCGTTGTTTTCGACCGTGTTGATGCTTGCCATTCCGGCTAAGATTGCCGGTTGCAAAGAAATTGTATTGTGCACGCCACCCGATAAAGATGGAAAAATTAATCCCGCCATTTTGTTCGCAGCGCGACTGGTTGGGGTTACCAAAATATTTAAGCTCGGAGGTGTTCAGGCCATTGGAGCTATGGCTTACGGGATTGATTGTGTCCCGAAAGTGAATAAAATTTTCGGCCCTGGAAACCAGTATGTTATGGCCGCCAAACAATTGGTGAGTATCAGCGATGTAGCCATTGATATGCCTGCCGGTCCTTCGGAAGTTGCAGTAATGGCCGATTCCACCGCTAATCCGGCGTTCATTGCTGCCGACTTGTTGTCCCAGGCAGAACATGGTCCTGATAGCCAGGTAGTTTTGGTGACTAACGATCATTCGCTGATCGAAAAAGTTGTTAAGGAATTGAGCAACCAACTTAACGAATTACCGCGCCAAACAATTGCCGAAAAAGCGTTGGCAAACAGTCAGGCCGTGGTGCTTGAAAATGAAGATGAAATGATTGAAATGATTAACAGTTATGCACCTGAACATTTGATTATAGCGATGAAAAACTATCTCGAAGTGGCAGAAAAAATCACAAATGCAGGTTCGGTCTTTCTCGGAAACTATACGCCGGAAAGTGCCGGAGATTACGCTTCTGGAACCAATCATACCTTGCCAACGAATGGCTGGGCGCGATCGTATAGTGGCGTGAATCTCGATAGTTATCTTAAAAAAATTACATTTCAGGAAATTACTCCGGAAGGAATTCAGAAACTTGGACCAGTCATTGAAACGATGGCTGCAGCTGAGTTACTGGATGCTCACAAAAATGCTGTGACACTTCGATTGAACGAAATCAGAAATAAAAAATAAAGAACATGAATTTAGATAAACTGCTTCGAAACAATATAAAAGCGCTAAAAGCTTATTCTTCAGCCCGCGACGAGTTTTCGGGTGAAGCTGAAGTTTTTCTTGATGCCAACGAAAATCCATTCAATGCGCCATACAACCGCTATCCAGATCCCTTGCAATGGGCTGTTAAAAAGAAAATTGCCGAACTGAAAAATATTGCTCCTGAAAAAATCTTTTTGGGAAATGGCAGCGATGAGCCGATCGACATTATTTTTCGTGCATTTTGTGAGCCGGGAGTCGACAACATGGTTTCGATTGATCCGACTTATGGCATGTATCAGGTAGCAGCCGACATCAACAATGTGGAAGTTCGCAAGGTGAAATTGAATGAAGATTTTGGTTTCAGTGCGCAAAAGCTGTTGGATGCTACAAATCTTTACACAAAAGCCATTTTTGTTTGTTCCCCAAACAATCCAACCGCCAATTTATTGGACAAAGCTGAAATTGTTAAACTTTTGACAGAGTTTGATGGTTTGGTGGTAGTCGACGAAGCTTACATCGATTTTTCTCCGGAGAGTAGTTTGTTGCCTGAATTGGACAACTTTGAAAACCTGATTATTTTGCAGACATTCTCGAAGGCTTGGGGAATGGCCGGAATTCGCCTCGGGATGGCTTTTGCACAGCCTGAAATCATTCGTGTTTTCAATAAGGTAAAATATCCATATAACATCAACATCTTGACGCAACAAAAAGCATTGGAGTTGTTGGGTAATCCTCAGGAAAAGGAAGAATGGGTGAAAATAATTGTAGATGAACGAGCTAAAATGGTGAAAAAGTTATTCAAACTGCCATTTGTGCAGGTGGTTTATCCTTCGGATGCGAATTTTATATTGGTGAAAATGAATGATGCTCGCGGTATCTATGAGTATTTGACTGAGCAAAAAATTATTGTTCGCGACCGATCAAAAATCGCTTTGTGTGACGATTGTTTGCGGATTACTATTGGTTCGCCCAAAGAAAATAAGAAACTTAGAAAAGCGCTGAAAGCGTTGATCTAAAAGAAAAATATCCAATATTGAATGTAGAATATCTAATATTCAACAAAAAAATTCAACAATATGGAAGCTAAAATTTATGATTTGGAAGACCGATTAATTGAATTCGCCATAATGGCAAGTGATCTTATAGAAATGCTTCCAAATACCAAACTTGCTAATCATCTTGGTAGTCAGGCTATCCGCAGTTGTACTGCTCCTGCATTACTTTATGGAGAGGCTCAGTCTGGTGAATCTCAAAAGGATTTTATCCATAAAATACAGATCCTTTTAAAGGAACTCAGGGAGACAAAAGTTTGCTTAAAGATATTTCGACGTAAAAGACTTTTGAAAGATGAACTATTAAATCCGGTTCTTCAGGAAAATGAAGAACTGATTGCAATATTTGCAAAAAGCGTAAAAACAGCACAATCCAAACTCACAAAATAGTTGGATATTCGATATTGGTTATTCATTATTGGAAATTTATTTTTTATGAAAAAGGCCCTTTTTATAGATCGCGATGGAACTTTGATTTTTGAGACTGAAGATGAGCAGATTGACTCGCTTGAAAAATTGGAGTATTTGCCAAAGGTATTTAGGAATATGCATTTTATTGCTAAAAATCTGTCATACGAATTGGTGATGGTAACGAATCAGGATGGTTTGGGAACAGGGAGGTTCCCAGAGGATACATTTTGGCCGGTTCACGATAAGATTCTCAATGCCTTTAAAAAAGAGGGTGTTTTTTTCGACGATATTTTAATAGACCGTCACTTTCCTGCCGATAATGCTCCAACTCGCAAACCAGGCACTGGAATGATGGGAAAATACATGGATGGCAGTTACGATCTGGCTAATAGTTTCGTAATTGGTGACCGATTGACAGATATACAGCTTGCGAAGAACCTTGGAGCAAAAGGAATTCTGATTAACGATGGCTCGTTGGCAAGCGAACTTCAGGAAATAGGATTGGCCGAATTTTGTGCTTTGATTACAACTGATTGGGATGAAATTTATGCCAAAGTTGCTTCCCCTGATCGCACTGCTGTTGTGATTCGAAATACAAAGGAAACCAAAATTAAGGTTGAACTGAATCTTGATGGCACCGGAAAAGGAAATATTCATACCGGACTTGGTTTTTTCGATCACATGCTCGATCAGATTGCCCGCCACTCCGGAGTTGATTTGAATATTCAGGTGGATGGTGATTTGAATGTTGACGAACATCATACGATTGAAGATACTGCCCTGGCTCTGGGTGAAGCCTTTAAACTAGCCTTGGGTGACAAACGTGGCGTTGAGCGTTATGGTTTTTGTTTGCCCATGGACGATTGTCTGGCTCAAGTTGCTATTGACTTTGGTGGTCGTCCGTGGATTGTTTGGAAAGCGGAGTTTCTTCGCGAAAAAGTGGGTGAGATGCCGACAGAAATGTTCTTTCATTTCTTCAAATCGTTTTCCGATACGTCACTCTCAAATCTAAATATTCAGGCTGAAGGAACCAACGAACACCATAAAATAGAAGGCATTTTTAAAGCATTGGCCAGAGCCGTAAAAATGGCTATCCGGAAAGATGTGTTTAACTTTGAATTACCAACAACAAAAGGAACTTTATAATTGACTGTAAATATTCTAAAATGACTATAGACCAAAGCAAATCAACCGCAATTCTCCTGATTCACTGTCCCGATCAACAGGGACTTTTGGCCTTGGTAACCGAGTTTATCAACACCAATAACGGGAATATTCTCTATCTCGATCAGCATGTCGATCGCGAAGAAAAATTGTTTTACATGCGCGTGGAGTGGGATTTGAGCAATTTCAATATCCCGAAAAATAAGATTGCTGACTATTTTGCAACACTTATCGCGCAGAAAAATCAAATGACGTTTGAACTTCACTTCTCGGAAGAAAAGCCTCGCATGGCCATTTTTGTCTCGAAAATGTCGCATTGCCTGTTCGATCTTCTGGCTCGATATACTTCAGGTGAATGGAATGTAGAAATTCCTGTGATCATCAGCAATCATCCGGATATGGCCGATGTAGCCCGACGTTTCGATATTGAGTACCATGTTTTCCCTGTGACTAAAGACAATAAGGAAGAACTGGAAGCTGAGGAAATTGCTTTGATGGAAAAGCACAAAATCAATTTTATTGTGCTGGCACGCTACATGCAAATCATTAGCGACGATTTTATTACTCATTTCCCTAACCGGATCATCAACATTCATCACTCGTTTTTACCGGCATTTGTTGGCGCAAAACCTTATCACGCTGCATACAAACGCGGAGTAAAAATTATCGGTGCAACAAGCCATTACGTAACAACCGAGCTAGATGCCGGGCCAATTATTAAGCAGGAAGTTGCTCATGTTAGTCACAAAGACATGGTGGACGACCTGATTGCCAAAGGCCGTGATCTGGAAAAAATCGTTCTTTCAAAGGCCGTGAACAAGCACATTGAACGGAAAATTTTGGTTTACAATAATCGTACAGTTGTCTTTAGTTAAAATTATACCATGACGAAATTTATTCTATTACTAATGATTGGATTAAGCTATTCGGGAGCCTTTGCACAAACACCAGCAAAGGAAATTCCGGCGGATTATGCATATACCGTTAAAGTTGGGCAACAAATTCCTGATTTCAGTATGACCACAACCGATGGAAAGACCTTTCACACAGCCGATTTGAAAGGCAAAGTGGTAATGCTTCAGTTTACTGCCAGCTGGTGTGGAGTATGCCGGAAAGAGATGCCACACATTGAAGCCGATATCTGGAAAAAGTATAAAAACAATCCAAACTTTGCTTTATATGGTATTGATTTGGACGAGCCGGTTGAAAAAGTGAAGGAGTTTGCAAAACAAATACCAATAACTTATCAGTTAGCGCTCGACCCGAAAGGTGCTATTTTTTATCAGTTCGCTGAAAAAGGTGCCGGTGTCACACGAAATGTGATTGTCGATAAAACCGGCAAGATTGTCTTCATGACGCGACTCTACAAAGAGGAGGAGTTTCAGGAAATGAAAAAGGTAATTGCCGATCTTTTAAAATAATGAAATGTAGCGCGTAGCAGAATCGAACTGCCATCTCCGGATTGAGAAACCGGTTTCCTAACCGTTAGAAGAACGCGCCGGATATGAATTAAACTTTGATAAAGGTACATCAACAAAGCTTCTGTTGTCATTGAATTGATCAGAAAAAATAGAATAATAATATGAATATTGTCATTATTAAATATAACGCGGGAAACATCGAATCTGTCAACAATGCATTGCAGCGACTTGGTGTGAATGCTGAAATTACCGGCGATCACGAACAGATTAAGGCTGCCGATAAAGTGATTTTCCCAGGAGTGGGAGAGGCTAGCACCACTATGGCTTACTTGAAAAAGGAAGGTCTGGATCAACTTATTCCGCAATTGAAACAACCGGTCTTGGGCATTTGCCTTGGGTTGCAATTGATGTGTAGCCATTCGGAAGAAGGCGACACACCATGTTTGGGTATTTTCGATGAGCAAGTAAAACGGTTCATTCCTGAACCGGGGATGGAATTTAGAACCAAGGTTCCACATATGGGCTGGAACAACATCACCGATCTGAAAAGTGGCATTTTCGATCCATCGCTCGAAAATCAGTTTGTATATTTTGTGCACTCGTATTATGCCGCTGTTGGCGAACATACGGCGGCGGTTTGCAATTACATCAATCCGTTTAGCGCAGCTTTGCACCGCGATAACTTTTACGCCACACAGTTTCATCCTGAAAAAAGTGGAACGGTTGGAGCGAGGATTTTGGAGGATTTTTTGAAAATATAAAGCCCCTCCTAACCTCCCCGAAGGGGAGGAAAAAGAAAACGACTATCAAAACAATAGATGATGAAAACAATCTTTAAAAATATGCAATGCACCGGCACCCTCTCCTCAGGAGAGGGTTGGGGTGAGGCTTTTTTTCTCCCCTCCTTCGGAGGGGTCGGGGGAGGCTCAAAATGATAACAATTATACCAGCCATTGACCTTATCGACGCCAAATGTGTTCGATTGTCACAAGGCGATTACAATCAGAAAACGGTTTACAATGAGAATCCGTTGGAAGTGGCAAAAATGTTCGAAGATGCCGGAATTACCCGATTGCATTTGGTCGATTTAGATGGTGCCAAAGCCAAACACATAGTCAACCACAAAGTTTTGGAGCAAATTGCATCGAACACAAATTTGGTTATCGACTTTGGTGGCGGACTAAAATCGGACGAAGACTTACGGATTGCTTTCGAATGCGGTGCTCAAATGGTTACCGGCGGAAGTATCGCCGTAAAAGATCGCGAGACTTTTCTGCATTGGATTGAAACTTATGGATCGGAGAAAATCATTTTGGGAGCCGATGCCAAAGACAAAATGATTGCTGTCAGCGGCTGGCAGGAAGTTTCGGAATTGTCGATTCTTGATTTCATTGAAAGCTATACCAGCAAAGGCATCCGGCAGGTAATTTCAACCGACATTGCCCGCGATGGCATGTTAACCGGCCCAAGCATCGATTTGTACAAAGAAATTATGAATAAATTTCCTGAACTGGGATTGATTGCCAGTGGTGGCATCGCAACCATGAAAGATATTTATGAATTGGATGAAATGGGCATTCCCGGCGTAATTACCGGAAAAGCGATTTATGAAGGACGGATTAGTTTGAAAGAGATTGGTAAATTTTTGTGCTGAAATTGAATGAGACACTTATTTGTAAGAAAGTTTAATCCAAATGAAAGAACAGAAGGAAAATATAAGATTGGATACCCTTCAAAAAAAAGTTGAAGAATTTCGTTTGGAGTTGGCTTTACTTAAAACAGAAGAGGACTATTCTATTTTTCGGATACAAGAAAAGCTATTAGAAATCTTTAAGTTATCCAATTACTACGATAATATTTTTGAATTGAAAATAACTGAATTTTGGAGAGCCAGACCAAATGATGCTGGAAAGTTATTCCTATCTCCATTAGATTTTGCCTATCCCAAATGGGAAAACATTTCTCAAGATAAATGGAGGCATGACAGATTTAATTTACCTGGAGAAAGCATGTGGTATTTAAGCAATAGTAGAAATGCGTGTATTTCTGAAATTAAACCAGAGATAGGTTCGATAGTTTCCTGTGCTTATATAAGATATAAAGGACCAAAATTTTTAAAATTTTTGTTGTTAGATAAAACAACTCTTAAAAAGTCAGATCCGGTTCTTTCTCAACTAATAGACTTGTCAAAGAAGATTAAAGGAATAAAACATACTCAGCAACAAATAAAAGCATTGTTATTAGTTGATGAGTTAATGAAGCAAATCGCAACTAGAAAGATTGATGGGAACAAACGTTTTGAGTACATTCCCAGTATTGTAATTCAGAAATTATCTGAATTACAGAATTGTGATGGAATAATCTACCCAAGCATAGCTTTAAATAAGGATGCAATAAATGTTGCTTTCTTAAATCCCAAACTTGATGAATTCAACTTTTGCCTTTATCAAGCGATTCAGTTTAAAGTTGTTGATGCGGAAACAGACAAATACTATGAGGTAGAACCTATTTGGATTGGAAAGAATCTTCATGAAAATCAATACGGCAATTTCCCCATCTGCTGGATGAAACCGAGACAGGAAGAAATGGATGCATATAGTTATCAAATTGAAATAAATTCCACTTTGTGAACTCTGTGTTCTCCGTGGTTAAAAAATAGAAAATGCTTGCAAAACGAATCATACCATGCCTTGATATTAAAGACGGTCAGACCGTTAAAGGCATCAACTTTGTGAATATTAGAAGTGTTGGCGACCCGGTTGAACTGGGTGCGCTTTATGCAGAACAGGGAGCCGACGAACTGGTTTTTCTCGACATTACCGCTACGCACGAAGGCCGAAAAACCTTTGTAGAGTTGGTCAGGCGCATTGCCCGCGAAATCAATATCCCGTTTACCGTTGGTGGTGGAATCAGTGAACTGAAAGATGCCGATGCTTTGCTTAGTGCCGGTGCCGATAAAATCAGCATCAACTCCTCGGCAGTTCGTAACCCAAAACTGATAGACGATCTGGCGCTAAATTTCGGCAGCCAGTTTGTGGTTTTGGCGATTGATGCCAGAGGAGAAAACGATTACTGGACAGTAACCGTGAATGGCGGTAGAATTCCAACCGAGAAGGAACTGTTTTCATGGGCCAAAGAAGGCGAAAGTCGCGGTGCTGGCGAAATACTGTTTACCTCGATGAACCACGACGGAACCAAAGCCGGATTTGCCAACAGGGAACTGGCCAAAATGTCGGATATGCTTCGAATTCCGATTATTGCTTCAGGAGGTGCCGGAAATATGGAGCATTTTGTGGATGTGTTTACCGAAGGAAAAGCCGATGCCGGATTGGCTGCCAGCATTTTTCACTATAAGGAAATTGCTATTCCCGATTTGAAAAGTTATTT
Organism: Bacteroidales bacterium; assembly: GCA_038209805.1. Classification (GTDB taxonomy): domain Bacteria; phylum Bacteroidota; class Bacteroidia; order Bacteroidales; family Prolixibacteraceae; genus Aquipluma. The sequence goes on from JBBQXI010000097.1 coordinate 10,375, forward strand.
GAAAAGTAAAGGAATTGTCATCCGATAAAACTTTGTGCATCTTTGCATTTTAGCCACAAAGACCGAGAAAAAAATAAGATAGAATAGATGGAAAATACACAATTAGATTTCTCAAAACTGAACGGCCTTATACCGGCTGTTATTCAGGATAATACAACCAATGTTGTTTTAATGTTGGGTTTTATGAACGAAGAAGCTGTTGCTAAAACAGAGGAAACTGGTCAGGTGACATTTTTTAGCCGTACAAAAAACCGGCTTTGGACGAAAGGTGAAGAATCAGGAAATTTCCTGAATGTAGTTTCTATTGCCGCTGATTGCGATAATGATACACTTCTGATTAAAGTAAATCCGGTTGGTCCGGTTTGTCACACAGGCGACGACACTTGTTGGGGTGAAACAAACGAAGAAAGCGACATCCAGTTTCTGGAATACCTTCAGGATTTTATCGATCAGCGTAAGGTGGAAATGCCCGAGGGTTCGTACACAACTTCTTTATTCACCAAAGGCACACGCACAATTACTCAGAAAGTGGGAG
>JBBQXI010000098.1:0-10823 GCA_038209805.1 Bacteroidales bacterium
GATTCGCTTCCGGTTGTACCTGAATCGAAACGCCCGAAACCCGCAGAGCGAAGTCCTTTCGAAGAATCGGAAGCGCTGGATGATTTTCACGAAACTGTTGAAATACGATCGAACGAAGTTCCTGATTATTCCATCCCTGAAGAAATGCTTTTCCCGAAAGAATACAAAGAGGAGGAAGAGGAAGACGATAAAAAGAACAAAGCAAAACATTTACCTTTTCAGGAGAAGAAGGAAGAAAAAAGTGAATACAAGCCACTTTATGATGCCTTTACGATAAAAACAGCATTGGTTTCGGAAATACGCGATGGCAAAATTCACCTGTTTTTGCCTCCTGTGGAAATGATTGAGCATTACCTTGATTTGTTGGCAGCCATCGAGTTGACTTGTGAAGAGCTGCAAATGCCAGTAATCATTGAAGGTTATGCGCCCCCTAAAGATACGCGCATCGAGAAATTAATGGTAACACCCGATCCCGGAGTGATTGAGGTAAATATTCATCCTGCCAAAACGTGGAAGGATGTGGTGAATAATTACAATATTTTGTTCGAAGCCGCACTGGAAAGTCGTTTGGGCTCCGAAAAGTTTATGCTCGACGGAAAACATACCGGAACCGGTGGTGGCAACCACATTACACTTGGCGGTGTTTCTCCAGCGGATTCGCCTTTGCTTCGACGCCCTGATTTATTGCGAAGTATGCTGGCTTTCTGGCAGCATCATCCCGGCTTGTCGTATTTGTTTTCCACAGCGTTTATTGGTCCAACCAGTCAGGCGCCACGCGTTGACGAAGGCAGACAGGAAATGTTGTATGAACTTGAAATTGCTTTTGACCAGATTCCAAATCCTGGCGAGGGAGAAGTCCCATTTTGGTTGGTCGATCGTTTATTCCGGAATTTGTTGATTGACCTCACTGGAAATACGCACCGTGCCGAATTCTGTATTGACAAACTATATTCTCCTGATTCCTCAACAGGAAGGTTGGGGATTTTGGAATTGCGAGGTTTCGATATGCCACCCAACAAACAAATGTGTCTGGTTCAGTTACTCCTGATTCGTACACTCGTTTCGTGGTTTTGGGAAAAGCCATACAAAGGCAAGCTTGTTCGATGGGGAACTGAGTTGCACGATAAATTTTTGACCCACCATTTTGTGCGCGAAGATTTAAAAGATGTGGTGAGCCAGTTGAACGAAGCGGGTTATGCTTTTGATGTTAATTGGTTGGAACCATTTTTCGAGTTCCGTTTTCCGCATATTGGACGGGTGAAATTTAAAGATGTTGAACTGAGTTTGCGCAGCGCCATCGAACCATGGAATGTGTTGGGCGAAGAAATATCGAGTTCGGGAACTGCACGTTTTGTAGATTCATCCATCGAACGAATTGAGGTAAAAGCCATTGGCTTAACCGGAGAACGATACGCTGTTTTGTGCAACGGGATGCGTATTCCGATGGCAAACACGGGCACAAAAGGCGAGTATGTTGCTTCTGTTCGATACCGGGCCTGGCAACCACCATCAGCACTACATCCCAACTTAGGAGTTGATACGCCGTTAGTATTCGATATTTTTGATTTGTGGACGGGAAAATCGGTGGCTGGTTGCACCTATCATGTGTTCCATCCGGGTGGAAGGGCTTACGACACTTTCCCGGTAAATAGTTTTGAAGCTGAAGGTCGCCGTGTTTCGCGGTTTTATAATGAAAATCACACGCAGGGCGTTTATAGCCCAAAAGAAGAAGTCAGCACGGAAATCCGCAGATATATTCTTGAAAAAGAACTGGATACTAATGAGCGTGTTGTGATCACGCCCAAAATCATTGAGCCCGATCCGGAATATCCGCACACGTTTGATTTGCGAAAGTATAAGTTGAAGAAATAGTTTTGCGTCGGGTTCTCCAGTCGCCCTGAACTTGTTTCAGGGTCTCTTCTTCAATGAGATGCCGAAACAAGTTCGGCATGACGCTCTGTCGAAAGTGAGCCTTTGTGACATTTCTTTATTGGCTTAAATCAGTCCTCGAAATGTAAAAAATCGGGAAGTTCGTTGGCTGCGTCAAGCAGCATGGAGTTCCATTGTGTCGAGGTTTCTTTTAATTCTTCTTCGGTTTTGCGCAATTCCTGAATATCGAATGTTCCGTTTCGGTACAAGGCAAAGTCGAGCGGGAAATCAACATCACTGGCATTTTTAAAAGTGGCGTCAAAAGACAGGTAGGCCGCTTTAATAGCCAAATCGAAGGTTATGTTTTCGTGCAAAAGTCGTCGCAAAATAGGCTTACCAAAAGCTGTATTGCCAATTAGGGTATAAGGCGATTCATCTGAAGTTTCCACCCAGTTTCCTTCCGGGAAAATTAAAAAAATAGAGGAGCGCTTGTCTTTGGCACATTGTCCGCCAAGAATAAAATGTCCATCAAAAATGAATTTACTTTGCTCCAATTGTTCAAGATCCTCCAATCGTGCCTGCTTTACAGCATTACCTACCAGATTGGCCACTTTGTATAATTTATCGCATGGAGTGTTGGGCAATTGGTCTTCAAACAGATGGATCACTTTATCGCGAATGGAGCGCAATCCCGACGACATGATGAAAAATGAGCTTGTTCCATCCTGATAAGTCTGGATTTTTTTTGAAGTTGAAACTCCTAATCCACTACTAATTCGAGTGTCGGAAAGTGCAACTACTCCGGTTCTACTTTTTATGGCGATACAAAATGTCATAAATTATTGTATAAATAAATTGTCGTTTGAATTGTTTGGCAAGATATTAATTATCGGATTTTTGCCAAATTGTAAATCGTAAATATTCTAATTGTAAATAAAACTATTGGTTCGTTACGGTTACTGAATGAATACTTTTTTGTGATCCTGTTGTTTCGAGTACCCCGATAATCGGGCTGCAATCGCGGTAATCGGTTCCATGCGCAATTTTAATGTAATGATGATCGACCACCAGATTATTCGTTGCATCGAAACCAACCCAACCCAAGTCCGGAATCAAGGCCTCAACCCAGGCATGAAGCTGGCTCGATCCGATAAAATCGGCGCCCTGATTTAGATAACCACTAACATACCGGGCAGGTATTTTGTTTTGGCGGCAAACCGAAATGAACAGATGAGCAAAGTCCTGACATACGCCCTTCGATATTTTCAAAATATCTTCTATGGGTGTATTTACATCAGTGCTTTCAGGAGAATATTCAAGTGTTTCAAACAAATAGCTTTTCAATTTTAGTAAATATTCGAATACCTGAATTTCACCTGAATATTCAGGAAATATGGATTTGGCAACCGCTGGCATTTGGGTGAGCGGTGTTGATGAAAGGTATAGGTTGTTATCGATCTGAAAGTCGAGCGAATGAATCAATTCAAATTCGTCGGTTGGCAAAAACGGACTGACATAGAACGGGTTAATCTTCTGTTTCTGAATTTTGGCTGAGAGTTTAAACCAGAATTCGGAGAACGGGTTTGCAATATAATAGTTTATGGTTTCGAATCCGAAAATATTTTTCGAAAGGTGTAATTCCTGATTTTCTGAGCTGTCAAACTTCAGATCCGACACTTTTTGTTGTGGATTTGATTCAGGAATGACTAGCAACTGGAAATTAGCTTTCCGGACTGGAGACTCGTACTTGTTTTCGATAAAATATTCAATATAAAACTCTTCCATCAGAACGAAAGGTATTTTTTTTCAAGCTCATCGGCAATTTCAATGATCTTAGCCAATGTGCTGTTTAGTTGTCCGTAAATATCATCTTTATATTCGTCAAACGAAAGGTATCGGTATTGTTCGTATAATTTCCTAATCTTAAAGCTGATGGCATTCGAATTCGAATTTTCATTCTGGCTTATTTTTTCTTCATATCGCCTGATTCCTTTTAATGAATAACTGATCGACCGGGGGCAGGCTTCGTTGAGCATTAAAAATTCCAACACCTGCTTTCGATTTGGAATTGTATTATAAAACTTTCGGTTCATGTCAAACGAATCGACACAACGCAACAGATTTGTCCATTCAAAACTCATTTCGGTTATTGGATGTCCGGCCTGCTCAATTTTGTAAATATCGTGCAACTTGGAGTTAATAATCCGGATAATCTGTATGGCCCGTTCAATGTGCATTCCAATCAGGATAATGGCCCATTCTTCGTCGTGAAGTAAGGTTCCATATATTTTGCTGCTAACAATGGATGTTTGGTCTAAGATCATCTGGTTGAAATCGTAAAGTCCTGTTGTCAGATAGGTTTCTTTTGGGTAGTTATTTACTAAATGATAATAGGTGTTAATGGATTCCCACAAGTCGGTTGAGATGGCATTTCGTGCACCACGGGCATTTTCGCGGGCACTCGTAATGTTACTGATAATTGAATTGGAATTTTGGGTATCCATTCCAATACGAAACAATACATCTCTCTCAACCACTTCTTCCATATCAAAAATTCCGGCCATATAAAGCATCGATTCAAGCACAAAAGTCCGGTCGTATGTTTTTAAAATCGGTGCGTCTATTGACGAAAAATAATTTGCTTTACTATAACGTGCCAGATGATCGGCACGTTCGATGTACCGCCCCATCCAATATAAACTGTTCGCTACTCTCGATAACATAAATTTTCTTTTTTGTGATTCAAACTGCTAATCCAGCACCCAGGTATCTTTAGAACCTCCACCTTGCGAAGAATTTACAATCAGGTTTCCTCTTTTCAAGGCTACCCTTGTCAATCCACCTTTTAAAATGTATTCGGTATTTTTACCCATCAGACAGAAGGTTCGTAAATCGATGTGCCGCGGTTCAAATTCTTTGGTTTCTTCAATAAACGTGGCATGTACCGAAAGACTCATAATAGGCTGAGCTATGTACTTCCGGGGATTTGATTTTATTCTAACTTTTACCTCTTCAATCTGTTCTTTGGTGAGGGTAGTTCCAATTGTAATTCCATAACCGCCCGATTCGTCAACCGGTTTAACCACCAGTTTGTCGATATTTTCAAGCACATAATTCATGTCCGATTCTTTTTCGCAACGATACGTTTGAACGTTGTTCAGAATAGGTTCTTCGTTGAGGTAATATTTAATCATGTCGGGAACATAGTGATAAACGGCTTTGTCGTCGGCAACACCTGTGCCTGGAGCATTGGCCAACGTTACATTTCCAGCTCGGTAAGCATTCATCAGGCCGGGAACTCCGAGCATAGAATCTTTTCGGAAACAAAGCGGATCAATAAATTCATCGTCCACCCTTCGGTAAATTACGTCAACTCTTTTCGGACCATATATGGTTTTCATGTACACGAAATCTTTCTCTACAAATAAGTCGCGTCCTTCTACTAATGGAACACCCATATTTTGCGCCAGAAATGAATGCTCGAAATAGGCAGAGTTGTACATCCCCGGAGTAACCACCACAATGTTCGGAATGTCGGTGTTTTTAGGTTTTACTGTTTTTAATATTTCAAGTAATTGCTCCGGATATTGATATACCGTTTTTGTTTTGAGTTTATCAAATAAGTCGAACAGCGATTTTTTCAGCGCCAAACGATTAGACAAAACATAACTTACTCCAGAAGGGCATCTTAAATTATCTTCCAGAATGTAGTAATCCCCATCGGTATGTTTAATCAGGTCGGTTCCTGAAATGTGCGTATAAATACCTCCTTCAGGAGTAAAATCGACCATTTCTTTCAGGTAATTTTTTGAAGAAAAAATCAGGTCGGCAGGAACGACTTTGTCTTTTAGTATCAACTTCTTGTGGTAAATATCGTTCAGGAAAAGATTGATCGCCTTGTTTCGTTGAATTACACCAGTTTCCAGTTTCATCCATTCCTTATTTGGAATAACGCGGGGAAAGAGGTCAAACGGAAAAATTCGTTCATCTGGTTTTTTGTCGTCGGAATAAACAGCGAACGTGATTCCTTGGTTAAAAAAGGCAGTCTTCACCTCATTGTTGATACGCTCAAAATCAGCAAGGCTTAGTTGATTAAAGCGCTCAACAATAGGTTGATAATGCTCATTTGGTTCTTTCGTTTCCTTAAAGACTTCGTCGTAATGGGAATTTCCCAGCTTGTAGGAATCCAGTATCCCGAGAGTTTGCTGTTTCATATCCTTGCGTGTTATTGATTTTGGTTTTTTATTGTCAATGATTATTAAAAATAAATCATTGACTTTCATAAAGACACGAATATAGCTAAATAACATACAAAAAGACAGAATGGTTCACGAGATAATGTAAAAATAACAAAGTAGGCTGTTGTGTTGTGTTAATGTAAAGCGAATATGAATAAGGGTTTGCTTTTCAGGATTTAATGGCCGTTCATATTTTAGACTCACCTACAAATAGTTTAAGGTTTTGTGATCTTTCTGTGACATCTGCTGTTTACTTTTGAAAGTTAGAAATCATAACTATGGACAGAGCGTTAATCATTGAAGATGATCAGGATATAGCCAACCTGATTTCCATTCATCTGACCGATATGGAATTTGAAGTTGACAAAGCTTACGACGGTAAGGAAGGATTGCTGAAAGCATTGAACAACCCATACAAGATTATTATTTTAGACATTCGGTTACCGGGTATGGATGGATTTGAAGTGTGCAAAAAATTGCGGTTAGAGAAGATTCAAACGCCAATCCTGATTGTAACTTCCAAATCGGAGGAGATTGATAAAATAATTGGGTTGGAGTTTGGTGCCGACGATTACATCACCAAACCATTCAGTATTCGCGAATTAATGGCACGGGTAAAAGCCATTCTTCGCCGCTCCGAAATTGCCAAACAGGCTGTTCAATCCGATGAGAATCACGAAATCCGATCTGATGGGTTATACATTAATGTGACACTTCGCGTGGTTGAGGTGCATGGAAAGCGAATTGAGCTTTCGCCAAAGGAATTTGATTTGCTGGTGTTGTTTGCATCAAATCCTGGGCGGACATACACGCGAGTTCACCTGCTCGAACAAGTTTGGGGCTATCAGTTTGAAGGATACGAGCATACCGTGAATTCGCACATTAATCGGCTACGGTCAAAAATTGAATCCAACCTGAATGAGCCGGAATTTATTCTTACGACCTGGGGTGTTGGATACAAATTCAGGGAAAAATAATTGCCAATAGATATAATAGAAATGCCATGAATCAGAACCCAACATTACTCTTTAGTCGGCTTTACTGGAAGATATCCGCCTTATTTATATTGATTTTGGTGGTTTTTGCGGGAATCACCTTATATATTTCGGTACGTTCGGCAAACAATTATTCGATTGAGGTCAACCAGAAATTGAACTGGAACCTGGCTGCAACTACAGTTAGTGAAATTAAGCCGGAGTTCCAGAATGGGACTGTAAATAAGTCTGCAATGGCCGATATCATGCATTCGATGATGGTTATCAACCCCAGTCTGGAAGTTTATTTGCTCGATCCGGAAGGGAAAATATTAAGTTATGTGGCACCGGCAAAAGTAGTGAAACTCGAAAATGTGTCGTTGAGTCCCATTGAAAGCTTTTTAACCGATACCAAACACAACCTTATTTTTGGTGACGATCCGCGAAATTTGGGCGAGAAAAAAACATTTTCGGCAGCTAAAGTCATCGATCAGGGCAAATTAACCGGCTACGTCTATATTGTGCTGGCAAGTCAGGAATATGTTTCGGCAGCCCAAATGGTGATTGGTAGTTACATTCTCGGACTTTCCATTCGTTCAATCATCATTATCCTGATTATTTCTGCCTTTGTCGGTTTATTCTTTATTTGGTTCATTACCAAAAAGCTAAATACAATTGTTCTGGGAATCCGTGAGTTTCAATCCGGAAATTTCAATGCTCGCATCCCAGTGATAAACAAAGATGAACTGGATAATATTGGGTTGGTTTTTAACGAAATGGCCGGAACGATTTCGAAAAACATCAGGGAACTGAAAGAAACCGACGAATTCAGGAAAGAACTGATCAGCAATGTTTCGCACGATTTGCGAACCCCTGTGGCTTCCATTCAGGGTTATGCCGAAACCCTTTTGCTGAAAAAGGATAAAATTGCTCCGGAAGAGCAAACCAAATACCTCGAAATCATCTATTCGAGTTGTGAACGGTTGAAAACGCTGGTGAGCGAACTGTTCGAACTTTCCAAGCTGCAAACCAATCAGGTGAAACTGAATCCTGAACCGTTTTCAATTGCTGAACTGGTCTCGGATATTGCCAATAAGTACCGGATTATTTCGCAGAAGAAAGGAATTAGCATCAATGCGTTTATTCCGAAAGAGAATACCATAGTTGAAGCCGATATCCTCCTGATCGACCGCGTTTTGCAAAACCTGATTGATAATGCCATCCGGTTTTGCCGCGAAGGTGATTACATCAACATCGAAATCCATTCGCAAGGCGAGGGAAAGATTGAAGTTAAAATTGCTGATTCAGGTGAAGGAATTAATGCTGATGAACTGCCCTTTATTTTTGAGCGGTATTACAAAGGCAAAAAGTACAGCGAAAGTACCGGATTGGGCTTGGCCATCGTCAAAAAGATCATCGATCTGCATCATTCCGATATTCAGGTTTTCAGCCAGCCAGGCAAAGGAACTACTTTTACGTTTCAACTTCCGGTGATAAACGTTGCATAAAAAGATGATATAAACGTGAATTTACTGTGATACTTCTGTGATACTGTTGCCCGAACTTTGTCAGTATAAATTTTAAAACAGTATACCATGAAGACAAAATTAATTGCTCTTGTTTTAGTAATCGCAGGATTTACAAGTGCCTGTATGAAGGACGACGTTATGACTCCGATTCCATTAAATCCCGACACGGCAGGTGATGTTTCGGTCGACCGGTTTGGTAGTGCATTTGCTCATTTGTTTTTACGTGATGCCACAAACGGATTTCCTGCGGCCAATCAGCCCGTCGATTTTGATGCTATTCCGGCTTTCAACACACGAGGACTTGGACCAAACGGCGAAAAATCCATTTATTACAATTTCGATGTGTTAAGCACTACGCCCGCTCCAATTTATGTTTTGTTTCAGGAAGGCCAAACGACTCCGGTTTCAGGCCAGTTGAATATTATTAATGTGGTGCCCGGCGATGCCGGATACAACGATTTTTGGCTGGTTCAGAAAGTAACCGTTCCGGCGAATTATGTGGCAAATACTGTGACCAGCTATGATGAAATTTTGCAAAAGGGTTATTCCATCACTTCTACAACAACAATCGTCAATTGCCCGGTTGTGCCCAAAGGCTCGGTTGCCAGGAAACGCTTTTTAGCAACTGAAAGTGTAGCACTTACTCGCGGTTGGTATAAAGACAAGGTGGTTTACTATTTCAATTTTCTTGAAAAAGAATTGATGACAGTAAACGGGAAAGTGCCAACATCAGATATTTATGTGGCGTTTAATCTCAATCCCGATATGACAGGTGGAGGTCCTGCTTCAGGATTTAAAACGGTTGATGGTATGGCAACAGGTCAAACGCACAATGTTCCTGAAACTTTACCTACAAATGCAGCTTATTCACCATTATGGGATGTTCAGATTTACAACAATACCAGTTTTGGCGCGGTAAGTAATCTACAAACTGCAAGTTCAGCGCCCATTATGGCCATGGATGCAGCAGTGGTTAATTGCCCGATTGTTTGGGTACAGCCCTAAACATTCAGGCGTTTTCAGAAAAAATCAAAGAAATCAACTTGTTGGATTTTGATTTGTTTAAATACAACAATGAACAGAAACATGAAAACATATCTTCTAATAATCGCAATTGTCTTTTCAGGGCTTCAGGGTTGCACGCAAAGCGCGCCTAAAAGTTCTAAGATGGAAAGTAAAACGTCGAACGCAAAATACAACCCGCTCACTCCGGAAGAAGCTGCTGTAATTCTGAATAAAGGAACGGAGCGTGCATTTACAGGGAAGTACACTGACTTTTCAGGAAAAGGAACTTACGTTTGTAAGCAATGCAACGCACCATTGTACCGGTCGTCCGATAAATTTAAATCGGAATGTGGGTGGCCAAGTTTCGATGATGAAATTCGTGGTGCCGTTAAGCGAATTCCTGACCCTGATGGTATGCGAACCGAAATCGTTTGTGCCAATTGTGGCGCACATTTGGGTCATGTGTTTTTAGGTGAAGGTCTTACAGCAAAAGATACGAGACATTGTGTTAATTCCATTTCTCTGATTTTTATTCCGGCAGGTCAGCAAATGGCTGTAGCAGATACTGCCATTTTTGCCGGTGGCTGCTTTTGGGGTGTTGAATATTACATGCACAAGGCGCCTGGAGTAATTTCTACTGAAGTGGGTTATATTGGAGGACGTGGCGAAAAACCTACATACCAGCAGGTTTGCAGTCACAAGACTGGATATGCTGAAGCGGTTCGAATCATTTTCGATCCAAAGAAGACCAGTTATGAAAATGTGGCCAAATTGTTCTTCGAAATCCACGACCCCACACAGGTAAACCGGCAAGGACCCGATATTGGCGATCAATACCGTTCGGCTGTTTTCTACCTGAATTTGGAACAGAAAACGACAGCCGAAAAACTGATTGCCATTTTACGAATCAAAGGTTACGATGTGGCAACAGTAATTGTACCTGCTACCAAATTCTGGAAAGCTGAAGAATACCATCAGCAATACTACGAGAAAGAAAATGGAACACCCTATTGCCACCGTTACGAGAAAAAGTTTTAACGAACAGAATGATACAGAAAAAGTTACATAAACAAAGTATTCTCAATTTTAAAAATTAGACACATGAAAAATAAAAATTTATATTCGATACTGATGATAGCTGGGTTACTCCTTGCTACCACTTTAATTAATAATTTAAGTGCTCAGGTTGCCAAAGTAAAAACAGAAAT
>JBBQXI010000099.1:0-10793 GCA_038209805.1 Bacteroidales bacterium
AAGAAATCAATTCTGAATCGAAACTCTGAAAATCAATCACTTTCGAAGAAAATTTATTCTGAAAAAGGTGATTGTTATTCATGACCAAGCCAAAGATTAAAACGACCAAAAGCGAAGGCAGATGCACCAATTTTGCCAACGAATAAACCAAAATGATGGCAGTGGTTATAATGATATATTTAACATGATGGTTGATTTTATGAAGGATATACGCCAAAGCTGAACTAAACACAACTGACAGTATTATCGTTGCCAATATCTCGAAGGTAAATCCGATTAACCCTTTACCAATTGAAGTCGTATTGGCAATGATAAAATCGAATGCCAGAATTCCAAAAATATCAGAAATTGAACTCTCATAAATCACAAATTCCTTGTCCGTTTTTTTTAGGCCTGAAGCTGACGGAATGGCAACAGCACTACTGATTATTCCCAATGGGATGGAATTAATCAACGATTGCCTCAGCGAAAAATGATAAATATACACCAGAACAAGTGTAATGAGAGTCACAAAGACCAAGAGTAATACGATAGAGGAAGTAATTGAATTAGCAATCAGCTTCTTCTTCGATGAATCAATCGTCAAATCCAGACTTCCTTCGAGTACAATTAAAATTAATCCGATTGTTCCCATAATCGGCAATAACATTGATAAATCAGGAACCTTAATATTAAAGTTATCGGTTAACGAATTAATCAACATCCCGGTGACAATCAAAAGAATAACACCCGGTATCTTAGTGTATTTCGCCGATAATTCGAAGATATAGGAGAAAATTACAATAACGCAAAGCGCGATAAGTATATAGTAGGTCATAAATGATTGGTTAAATGATTAGCCTGACTCCGCCTAACTCACTGATCTGGTAATGAAAATCTTTACCAAACGAACTAATGAACATGTAATTCTTGGGAATCTTCCATTTCACACTTAGCTCATTAATGAGCTCTGGCCCAAAATTTCCCTGAATGGTAATGTATTCAATACTGATATCACTGTATATCCGGTCAAGTACTTTAATATCGCTCATAAATGCTTTGCTTATCGTCTCATCAACTTTCAATACAGTAACGATTTTCAGTTTATTGGTAGTTTCGTTCTCCGAAACATAAATCAACACCTTATTTAAACCTGAAATATCGTCAGCTTTTGAGAAAAATACAAATTCCTGCGATTCAAGACCCTTGATTATTGATGAAATTTTTCTCTGACTTAATCTACTGTAGTGCATCGCTTCATCGAAAACGTTGGTAACAATGGCTAAAGTGAGTCGTAGTATTGGACCTCTGTTCTTCATAGCAAATATGAACAGAATCGCAGGAACAAAATACTGAAGAAAGACAACCAGGAATTCCGGGTGCAAACGAATGTTTCCATAAACAGCCAAAACAATCGCGAATGCTGCAAGAGCAACAATAAACGGCGCGGCAGTTTCTGGTCTGGGCAACCTGGATCGCTTGATTTTCAACAGCATATTACCAAAAGCAAAATAACCCATGACCAATAAAAACGAAATCCTATAAACCCCGGCCAAAGGCTCAATCATGCCATTAGTAACAAATAAAACAGAAGCACAAAGCAGAAAAAAGGAGATTAAAATACGATAGCTGCTGCCTCTTTTATTCTCCTTCAGGAAAAACTGAGGTAGAATGCGGTCGAGAGCAACTCGCTTAATTAAACCACTCACACCAATAAACGATGTAAGTACAGCGCCCGACAAAACCAGAACCGCATCAATTGAGATTATCCATGAAAGCCAACTGCCTGCAGTGGTTGTTGCCAGAAACGACAATAACGACTCTTTATGCTCACCGATTTGAGCAACCGGAATAACTGCGATGGCCAGAAATGCAATTAATGGATTGATAATGGTAACTGCAATCCACATATTACGAAGTGTCTTCGGGAAAATCCCAGGTTTTTGTTCTTCAACAAAATTAGCAGAACTCTCAAATCCGCTTATTCCAAGCATAGCAGTTGAAAAGCCCAAAAACAATGCGACGGTGATTCCACCCTTTACAGGTAATCTAAAATTTTCGACAAGAATAGATACATCATTTAAAAAGATATATGAAATTGATGCTGCTATCAATACAGCCAGTGAGATCATATGAAAAACGAAAATGACCACTGCCACCTTCGACGATTCGGTGATTCCGAGTAATGTGAGTCCTAAAAACAAAGCCAGCAAAACGAGTGTGGCAGTAATTACCGGAAGGTACGAAATAAGCGTATGCAGATATTGCATGGCTTCGTTGGCCGAGAGAACTGCTGTTGCCATATACGAAAGTACCGTCAGACAAGCCGCAACAGCAGCATTACTTTTGCTGGTTGTATTCAGTAAAATATTATAGGCTCCACCATTTAGTGGCAGGGCGCCTACGGCTTCTCCGTATATTTTTCGAAAAAAATACAGCACCAAAGCAACTATTAACAGAGAAATCCAGGCGTATTGTCCGGCGTAACCTATTGATAATGCGGAAACATACAAACAGGAAGAAGTAATATCGTTGCCGCAAATAGCCGTTGCTTCAAGTTCATTCAGCTTTGTTTTACCGCTCATATTACATGTGTTAGAACAGGGTTGCTTGTAAATTTAATAAAATTCAGCTTCTCACAGACATCAGAGGAATATATCTCCTTACTTTAGCAAGGTTTTAAGATATTGCCTCATCGATAATTCGAGGATACCGTAAATACAATTTCATTTAGAAAATTTAACATTTTACCACCATATAATTTGCCGTTTAATCTTTCATGAAAAAAATTGAAATACTTATTTTCGGCGCATGATAATACATTCTGGAAATTTAACCGATTAACTAAACACATGAAAACACAAAACCTATTTAGAAGTCTGTTCATATTGATCATTTGCGGATTACTATTTTCATGTCAGAAAAAAACGACTGATCCATCGATAGTCAGATCAGGTAAGTACAAACAAAGTGTGGTTGAAGCCTACAAAAAAGTTGGTTTATTCTGCGCTATCAATTACATTCCGGGATTAACAGTTGCAGTTACAATTGACAATCAACTGGTTTGGGCCGATGGATTTGGTTATTCAAGTTCCGAATTAAAAACAAAAGCCTCTCCCACCCATAGGTTCCGGATTGGACAGATTTCTGAATTAATAACCACTTTAACAGCATCCAAACTTTACGAAGAGGGTAAATTAAAATTTGATCAGCCTGTAAGCGAACTTTTACCTGAACTGGCGCAAAAACCAACCAATTATACCGTTTACCAGCTTGGTGTCCATGCCTCTGGAATCAGAACGGAGAAAACAGCAGCCGGAAGAGGCAACACAACGAATTACGAAACGCTGATACCTTCTTTCATCAACGATTCGCTCTTATACGAACCTGGTATTTATACCTTACATACTGAACTTGGCTTCGATCTAATCGGCTACATCATTGAAAAAACGAATAAAGATTCGTTCACAAGAATAGTAAAGAAGACTCTTATCGACACACTTAAATTGTCGAATACCATTTCGGATAATCCATACTTGATTATAGAGAATAAAAGCAACACTTACGACTATGATTATTTGGCACAACCAATGGTTGCCGGCTCAATTGACCTTCGGAGTAAAGAAGCTTCGGCCGGATACCTGAGTTCGGTTATTGATATGGTTAAGATGGGAAATACACTGCTGTATCCGGGATTTCTGAAACAAGAAACTATTGACCGCATTACAAAACCATTCGTTTTGAAAAACGGTAAAACCTCATCGTTTGGATTCGGTCTAATTGTTAACCAGGATAATGAAGGAAAAACATTTCTTGGACAAAAAGGCTCTGTAAGTGGCGGAAGTTCTGCCCTGTTAATTTTCCCCGAAGATAAAATCGTGATTGCCATTGCCTGTAACATTGGAGGTGGTTCATGGGAACTTCCGGTATTCGAAGTCGCATCAGTTTTTCAGAATCAATTGCATCCTGAGAAAAAAGCTAAAACTCCGGAAGACTCCACACCTGAAGCTCCTGAGAACAAATAAAACCAAGTTGTTTCACAACAAAAAAATCCGGAAGATATGATCAGCTGATCAACTTCCGGATTTCCTATTATTTTTCCTATTGACTGACTATTTTACCAGGCAAATAAAGGAAGATCTTTCATCATTACATTCACGCGCTGGCGTACCGAAAGAATCACTTCTTCATTGTCGATGTTGCTCAATACCTCATCAATCAGATCAACAATCAGCGACATCGAATCTTCCTTCAAACCACGGGTTGTAATGGCTGGCGTTCCAACACGAAGGCCTGATGTTGTAAATGGCGAACGACTGTCGAATGGAACCATGTTCTTGTTGATAGTGATATCGGCACTTACCAGGGCATTTTCAGCCTGTTTACCTGTTAGATCAGGGAATTTGGTTCGAAGATCAATCAACATCGAATGATTGTCGGTTCCTCCTGAAATCACTTTATAACCTTTGGCCATAAAAGCTTCGGCCATTACTGAAGCATTTTTCTTTACCTGAGCCTGATAAACTTTGTAGGAAGGATCGAGTGCTTCGGCAAATGAGACAGCTTTTGAAGCAATCACGTGTTCAAGCGGTCCGCCTTGTTGACCGGGAAAAACAGAGAAATCGAGTACCTGCGACATCATTTTGGTAATGCCTTTTGGCGTTTTAAATCCAAACGGATTTTCAAAATCTTCGCCCATCAGTATAATACCACCACGCGGGCCACGCAAGGTTTTATGTGTTGTTGAAGTTACAATGTGTGCATATTTAACCGGGTTGTCCAACAATCCGGCAGCAATCAAGCCAGCAGGATGTGCCATGTCAATCATCAGCATAGCTCCTATTTTATCAGCGATGGAACGCATACGGGCATAATCCCATTCGCGCGAATAAGCAGAGGCACCGCCAATAATCAGTTTAGGTTTGTGTTCCAACGCCAAAGCTTCCATTTCGTCGTAATCAACCATACCAGTTTCTTCCTTCACGTGATAGGCAATCGGATGATAAAGTACGCCTGACGAATTTACAGGAGAACCATGAGAAAGGTGACCTCCATGAGCCAAATCCAGTCCTAAGAAGGTATCTCCGGGATTCAGGATAACTGCTAAAACAGCCGCATTGGCCTGAGCACCAGAGTGTGGTTGAACATTTGCATAAACAGCACCAAAAACTTCCTTGATACGATCGATAGCCAGTTGTTCGGTCATATCGACGAATTGGCAACCGCCATAATAACGGTGTCCGGGATATCCTTCTGCATACTTGTTGGTCATAACCGATCCCATCGCTTCCAGAACCTGTTCGCTGACAAAATTTTCAGAAGCAATCAATTCGATTCCGCTGATCTGACGCTGACGTTCTTTTTCAATGATCTCAAATACTTTGGTATCTCTTTCCATTACGGTAAAATATTGGTTAAAATTGAGGTGGTAAAGGTACAACAAAAACAAGCTGTCCTAAAAATGAAGTTATTCAAAAAATGAGGTATTTTTGAACAATTAATCATTCGTTAAGATGAAGAAAAAGCCAATCCTGTTCGAGTCTGCCAGTATTTTCAGCATAATTGGAAGCAGCATCGGATTTATAAGCATGTTCATATCTACTTTTTTTTTCAGGATTGTTACCGAAAAAATCACATCAGTTACGAACATTACTGCTACTGAAAAATTAAGTCCACTTTATTTTGCCATACTGATGGCCGCATTTTGCCTCTCTTTGGTTGGAGCAATTAAACTTTACCGGATGCAACGGACTGGCCTTTATTTTTATCTTATAGCCCAAACAATGATCCTGTTTCTGCCGGTGATATGGCTTGGAAGTAATTCATTCTCGACCACCAATGCCATTTTCACGTTGATCTTTTCAGGAGTTTACCTGGCTTATTATAAATCACTGAAGGACTGATTTACTGAAGTATTGGGGGAGTATATTTTTACTTTAGGCATCTAGTGTCATGTGTCAACGTTATACTGTCGAAGGATAGTCACCCTGAACTTGTTTCAGAGTCTCAGCAACAGAGGAAAAGATGCCGAAACAAGTTCGGTATGACGATACGACAGGAGTGGTTGATATGAATCGAGTAACTTTAGGCACTCCGAACTTTTATTCAAACGACAAATCCGCCATCGTATCGCGATAGACTGAAAATACCCTTGCTCTGGAGATAAAACCAATATATTTGCCTTCATCCAAAACGGCCAGGTTATAACGACCACATGACTTAAATTTATCTACAATAACCTCCATTGGATCGTTTGGTGATATAAAGAATTCGGGCATGTACATCAGATCACGAACACTGATCTTTTCGTACAAATCCTGCTCAAAAATCAAGTTTTTTATATCATTTAACTTTATCATTCCTTCGAGCATTCCGTTTTCGTCGACTACAGGGAAAAGATCACGCTTTGAGCGGGCAATAAAATAAGTCATTTGCCCCAGATTCAGATCAGGCGTTAAAATCTCAAAATCGGTTTCAATCAGTTCTTTTGTATTCATAAAATGCATCGCAGCCTTGTCCTTATGGTGAGTAACCAAATCGCCCAATTCTGCAAGTCGCTTTGTATAGATTGAATGTGGCTCGAACCGTGTAATTGTTACATAGGCAACAGTTGCTGAAATAATTAGAGGGACTAACAATTGATAGCCCCCTGTTATTTCTGCAATTAAGAAAATACCAAGCAAAGGAGCATGCATTACCCCAGCCATCAATGAGCCCATTCCAACAAGTGCAAAATTTGCATCAGACAATTTCAAACCGAAAAAGGTATTCAGCGAAAACGATAAAAAGTAACCACCAACGGCTCCCATAAATAAAGTTGGAGCAAAAATACCACCAACTCCCCCACTCGACGTGGTAATAGACATTGCAAATACCTTAAACACTAAAATAAGCACTAAAATAAACATTAAGAAATAAGGATCTGATTTCCAATCAAAGAATAGTGAATTATTCAATATATCAGCTCCATTGCCATTGAATATCTTATTTATCGACTCATAACCTTCACCCCACAATGACGGGAAAACGAATACCAATATACCCAACGTAATACCACCAAATATTAGCTTAGTATAAATGTTGCTGATTTTTTTGACAAGGCTTTCAACATACATTCCTACTCGGGTAAAGTACAATGAAATGAATCCGCTTAAAATACCAAGCAGAATATAATAGAGAAGGTTGTCGTAATTAAACTGATTTTCAAGTGAAAAATGGAACAGCACTTCGTTACCCATGAAGAAATAAGCCAAAGAAGCAGCCGTAATTCCAGAAATAAGAAGAGGTATTAATGAACCCATTGTAAGGTCAAGCATCAACACTTCAAGGGTAAACATGATTCCGGCAATTGGAGCCTTAAAAATACCTGCGATGGCACCGGTAGCTCCACAACCAATTAACAAACGCATTTGATTTTCATTCAAGTTAAACACTTTTGAAATATTGGAACCAATAGCTGCTCCGGTATACACAATTGGGGCTTCAGCTCCAACAGATCCTCCAAATCCAATCGTAAATGCACTGGTAATCATTGAAGAAAACATGTTATGTGCTTTGATATGACTACCTTTTTTGGAGAGAGCAGATAAAATTTTGGAAATCCCGTGACTGATATCGTCTTTAATCAGGTATTTAACAATTAAAACGCTGATAAATATACCGATCATAGGATAAGCCAGGTAGAAAAAGCTTTCAGACGAAGTGCTGAAGTGTCGTGTCAAAAAATAACTAACGTAATGAATGAAATTTTTCAGCATAAAGGCCGCAGTTCCGCTTACCAAACCAACCAACAAGCTTAAAATATAAATCTTATTCTTTTCAGTAGTTTCTGAGAAGAATTTCTGTATTCTTTTTATCATTTGTTCTATTTACTATTTGCTTTTCTTTTTGAAAATTTCCTTCATACTCTGCCAGAACGGTTTCTTTTCAGTTTCAGTAGTTGGTTTAGCTTCTTCTTTATTTGGTTCTACAACTGATTTTCCTTGTTTCTTTTGATCGTAATTTGGATTTGTTTCTTTTTTCCCGAAGAGATCATGAATAAAACCCCGTAATCCAACCTCCAAAACTTCGCGGTAAGGAGGAATGTTCATCATAGCCATGCTCTCTTCCGAAGGTGATTCAAATGTACTGAACCTCATGTTTTGGTATTTACTCTTATGCAGAATCTGGCTATAGAATTGCCCAACTATTGGCAATGCAGTTTTTCCTCCGGCACCTTCGCCCAACGATCTGAAATGAATAGAAGGATCTTCTCCCCCAACCCATGCACCAGCAACCAAAGTTGGCGTCATACCAATAAACCAGCCATCAGCCTGATCCTGAGTAGTACCTGTTTTTCCGGCAAATTCAGAATCAATGCCCCAGACTGAACGAATGGAGCTTCCTGTTCCGTTATTCACAACCGATTTCAGCATTTGGGTTATTATCCTGCAATTTTCAGGCGATGCAACTTGTTCGTCAGGCTGAATGTTCTGAAATTTTTCGAGCACCTGACCTTTGTTCGATTCAACTGCTTTTAAATAATAAGGAGTAACTTTTCTTCCTCCGTTAACCAACTCGGAATAGGCACAAACCATTTCCTGCAACGAAACAGAAGCTGTACCAAGCGCCAGTGAAGGATATGGAGGCAAATCTGAATCAATCCCCATTCGTTTAGCCAGATCGACCACATTGGATATTCCTGCCTGCATCATCACTTCAACAGCAATGGTATTGATTGACTTTGACAAAGCTCCTTCCATTGAATAGAACCCGGTATATTCATCGTGCGAGTTTTCAGGAGACCAATTATCGTAGTCTTCATAAACTTTCCTTTCGTTCGGGAAATAGGTATCCGGAGCAATACCCGCTTCAAGAGCAGCCAAATACACAATAGGTTTGAAAGTTGAACCCACCTGCCGTTTCGAAGTGGTATGATCGTATTGAAAGTAACGGAAATCATTTCCGCCAATGTAGGCTTTTAGCTCTCCTGAATTAGGATCCATGGCCATGAAACCGGTATTAATAATCTTCAAATAGTACTGAATTGAATCCATTGGAGTCATTTCTGCCTGCTTCTTTCCATCCCAGGTAAATAGTGAAACTGAAGTTGGAGTATTAAAAATGGTCTTCACCTGATCGTCAGGAACACCAGCCTTTTTTAGTGAACGGTAACGGTTAGATCGTTTCATGGCACGGTTTACAACCGATTGGTCATTTCCCCATGGTTTCTTTTTTCCCCAAGCTGCATCAAACACTGCCTGAAGGTTTTTCATCTGGTCAGAAACAGCATTCTCGGCTGCCAGTTGCATGTCGAAATCAATTGTAGTCCTGATTTTCAAACCATCGGTAAATAAATTATATGGAGTCTCATCTTCTTTCATATGATTGTCGCACCAATCCTGAAGAAACGGGCGAATTTTCTCCATCAGGTAGGGAGCCGGCCCCTCGTTATAAGTTATCAGGTTATAAGTAAGGTTCAAAGGCTCAGCTTTATATAATTTAGCTTCTTCCACCGAAATGTAGTTGTATTTCAGCATCTGATCAATCACCACATTTCGCCTGTCCAGCGAACGTTCCGGATTTTTTCGCGGATTGTAGCTATTGTTGGCTTTTAGCATTCCAACAAGCGTTGCAGCTTCAGGAACTTTCAGTTTCAACGGTGGTTTATTGAAGAATCGCTCGGACGCAACACCAATGCCATACGTATTTTCGGCGAAGGGAACGGTATTCAGGTATAGGGTTAAAATTTCGTCTTTGGTGTAGAGTTTCTCCAATCGGTAGGCAATAATTGATTCACGCAGCTTATTCACTGGCATAGTTAACGGGCCAAACGATTTACGCGGATAAAGATTCTTTGCAACTTGCTGGCTCAACGTACTACCACCACCAGAGCTGTGATCCTGAAGCAGCACCGATTTGAGGAAAACACGTAAAAGTGCTATTTCATCGATTCCGGTATGATGATAAAAACGTGAATCTTCAGTTGCAATCAGTGCATTAATTACATTAGGTGAAATCTGATCGAAGCTAACGTTACTTCGGTTTTCGATGTAATAACGGCCAAGCAGACGGCCATCATTGGCATACACTTCGGTCGAAACCGGGTTTTTAATTTTTTGCAGTTCTTCTCTCGAAGGAACCGGTCCTGTAAATCCCACATAGACAATCAGAAACAGCAAAAATCCTAGCATAAGTAGCGCAACGCCTGCTTTTAAAAGAAAGAAAAAGATTCTTCGACCAAGACTTTTGTTCGAGCTACTCTTTTTACGTGTTGATGTTTTTGTTTTTGCTGAAGATATTGGTGTTTTCTTTTTCATTTCTTTATCCACTGAATAATATAATCTCTGACTTTCAACAAACTTAACTGAAAAATTTCAAACTTATTATGGAATTAGATGAAACCCTGCAATCAGAATATCTTCTTCAAACGCATTTGAAATAATTTCAGGAAAATTTGCTTAGTCGGCGAGTTTAATGCTGCAAAATTACATTAAAATGAACCGAAACCATTTTAATTCCTGAAAAGTTAAACTTAAATTCAACTTAGTTGGTTTTTTTCTTTAAATTCAACCACATACATTTAAAATACAAACTCCCATGAAACGATCATGCCAGTTGAGTAATTTAAATGGTAACAGCACAAAAAAAAGAACGTACAGTTCGAAGTTGAGGAATCATAGCATGAAAGTTCCACGAAAACGTACAAATAATCAAATTAATAACTAAAATATTTTCGAGTGAAAATTGCAATCAGTGGATCAAACGGATACATTGCCAAAAATCTGATTCCCGAGCTGGAAGCAGCAAATCATGTCGTTACTCGTATTCAAAGA
>JBBQXI010000100.1:0-10749 GCA_038209805.1 Bacteroidales bacterium
CCGTTCTTTACTACCCGGGAAAATGGCTCTGGAATTGGGTTAAGCCTCTCGCGTCAGATAATGCGGTTACATGGTGGAAGCCTTCAGGTAAGGTCGGTTCCAGGGAAAGAAACCGTATTTTCGATGATTTTTTAGGAAATAACAAAAGATAGATAAAAGTTGTCAAAACGACAACTTTTATCTATCTTTGTGTCAGCAAAAACAACAAACAACCGATTATCTATGAACAACAAATTACGTTTAAATCGACTCATTTATGAGAGTTATTTCACCAAAAAAATTCAGGGATTTTGCTTGCGGGCATCCTGATTGCGGTAAACAATTAAATTTGTTACTTGAAGACTTAAAAGGAAAAACGTTTGAGAACTTAAATCAAGTCAAGGATTTTTTTCCGTATGTCAGTATTTTAAAGGACAATAGGGTTGTGTTTAATGTCCACGGAAATAAATACCGGGTAGTGGTTAAGTTCAATTTTAAAATGCAGATTTGTTATGTCAGGTTTATTGATACACATGATGAATATGATAAAATTGATGCCAATGTGGTTTAACCTGAGTACAATAGATGAATGTTAATTAGACAAAGATGGTAAGTAAAGTTATTAAAAACGAAGCCGAATACGAAGCTGCTTTGGCAAGGATTGAGGAGATTATGGATGCTACGCCTAATACTCCGGAAGGAGAAGAATTGGAATTATTGGCCTTGTTGATTGAGAACTATGAGGAAAATAGCTTTCCCTTGCCAAATCCTGATCCAATCGATGTTATTCAATATTACATTGATCAAAGAGGTTTGAAATATAAAGATCTGGTTGGTATAATTGGTGATAAAACCAGTGTTTCAAAAGTCATTAACCGAGAAAGACAACTCAACCTTAGAATGATCAAAAACTTACACGAAAAGATGCATATTCCTTATTCCCTTTTGCTTCAGGAATAGTTGGTATTTAATGAAAGAAAGGTTCAGAGTTTCAGTCAAATTGAAACTCTGAACCTTTTTGTTTCCATTAATTTTTATTGAAGTTTATTTCTTTATTGTCAATGGAATCTCTTTCTTCAGAGCCAATCCATCTGGTGTCATTATCCAGATTTTGCCAACCATATCACCGTCCCACATGTTTTCGGTATTCTGAATGTCGGATATAATACTGGTCATTTTCTGATTCAGGTAAACCGATTTGCCTTCCGGTACTTTCAGGGTTAAGAAAATCTCCTGGTCACGCCATCTGGCATCTTCTTTTAGCATGTAATACGGATCGAAGCGAAGTGTCGAATCTTTCTGAACAAAATTGTATTCAATCTCTTCCACATTTTTTTGAGCGTCAGCGGTACTGCTTCCCCTCGATTGTTTTTTGATCAGCAGTAAATATTCGCCTGAACTACTTTTTTCAATGGTAAAGCGTGGATGTCCAAGCAGTTTGTCTTTCCCGTTAACAGTGGCAATTTTCATCCGGTCGAGCGAAATTTCATTATCAATTAACGACTCGTAAAGATCATCTGCGGTTTCAAGATATAAAGTTTTACATTGTGTACATTCTACTTTTTGAGTTACAGTTTGACTGGTTTGCTTTCCGAAGTTACTAACCTGATTTACTGCAACTACTATCAATACAATTAGTGCGGCCAGCCATAGGCCAAAAGTTGCCAAACCGATCATCCGGTTATTGGTTTTATATCGGAATAAAAGTTTCGTTCCGATAAAAAGAATAAGTAAGATCGGAATTCCGGCCAAAATGGAAATTGCTATTAACGCTATGGCATAAGTACCCGGACTAACAAAGTTGTTGAGTAATGCAGACATATCGACATTCGAACCCGATCCGAAATTCCATGGGCCACCGTGCATAAATGAATGCCCAACGGCCATAGTGGTTACAAAACCAATCAGACTGGCGATTCCACCAATGATGAGGGCTGCTCCGAATATTAGAACGATTACACGGAGTACTACACGCAACACACTGCCGACGACTTCGCCAAAACTATCGATACGTGACACTCCTTTTTCGTTTTTCGCATTTGCAAACTTGTTGTAGCTTTCACCAACTTCGTTTACTTCTTCTTTAATCGACTTCTCAATGTTAGAGATTGTCGCCTCTTTACCTCGCATTTCAAGCCGCTGAGCCGTAGTTTTTGCTTTAGGTACAACAATCCAAAGGATAAAATACAACAACAGGTTAAAAGGCCCGATCAGGAAAAACAGCAAAAAGAAGATTACTCTCATCATTACTGTATCCATGTTGAAATAGGCAGCCATACCAGAACAAACACCTCCCAAAACCCGGCTGTCTCCATCGCGATATAAACGACGGCGAATTGTTGGCTCTACTTCCGGAGATGCAGTTTCTGTTGGAGCTTTTTCTGATTCTTCTTCTCCCGCTTCCATGAAGTCTTCGGGTTTACCCATTCGGGCAATCACTTCGTCGACCATGAAATCGGTAATCACTTCAACTTTATTGCCGGTTTTTTCGAGAAACAACTCAGCTATTCGCGCTTCAATATCCTGAAGTATTTCCTGACCTTCGATGGCTGGTCCGAAATGCTTATTCAGCATGTGCAGGTATTTCTGGAGTTTTTCGAAAGCGTCGTCGTCGATATGGAAGATGCTTCCACTTATGTTTATTGTAAATGTCTTTTTCATCTTTTCTGAGGTTTTTCCGTTTGTCAACGTTTATACTGAAATTAACCTATTTATGTTCTTTTATCATCCGTACTGCTTCGACTAACTCGTCCCACGAAGCACCCATTTCGTTCAGGAAAAAACGTCCTTCTTCCGTCAGTTCGTAGTATTTACGCGGCGGTCCCTGGGTTGATTCTTCCCATTTGTAAGCCAGTAGTCCGTCGTTTTTCAAACGGGTGAGTAGTGGGTATAAAGTTCCTTCCACGACAATCATCTTCGAGTTTTTCAATTCCTCTATGATGTCGCTTGCGTACAAAGGTTTACCATCGATTACCAACAGGATGCAGTATTCGAGAACGCCCTTGCGCATCTGAGCTTTTGTATTGTTGAGATCCATTGTTTTTCCTCCTTAAAATTGGTTCAAAATTTAATTTTGATCAACCGGTGATTTCTGTTTTTTTATAATGCTTAGTCCGGAAGCAATAAAGATTATCATTATTGCTACAGCCGTCGGGATATATGAAGTCATAGCATTTATCGCATCGACGATTCCGTCCTCTCTGCCCAGATAATAAACAAACTTCAATCCAATCAGCCACAATCCAAACATGATCAGAAAGCCCAAAATCAGCTTTGATTTGTATTTCTGTAGTTCCATCTTTATTTTTTTAGTGTTTTATTATTTGGTAACATTTGGAACAAATACCCATGGGTTATATTGATCGGGAGCTTGCTCCAAACCTATTCCCAGAGACCAAATTTGATAAGGGTTGATCTTGGCATTCATCTCTACTGATGTTTGTCCCTGATCTTCAGGGGTGTTTAGAATGGAAGTTTTTGGCGCTTGTGCCCGATCGTCTGCATTTTTCTGTTCAACCATTAATTCAGCCATCTTTCCGTAGGTATTGTTTACAAGTATTTGCTTCCAGAATCCCTGAGCGCTTACGGTAAAACTAATTAATACCAAACTAATAATGATGGCGAACATCTTGCTAATTGTTTTTTTGATTGGCTTGTTTTCTGTTTTCTGAATGTTGTTTGTTGTTCTCATGGCTTTGAGATTTGTTTGTTAGATTGTTTCTGTTTTCTGTTTTCGTTTTCTGAACACGTTTTCTTGTTTTCTGAACACGTTTTCTTGTTTTCTCTGTTGGTAAGACGCTAAGTTTTCGGTTTTGTTACAGAATCCAAAGAACTCTTTTAAAACTTCTACCTTCTCTTACATTGTTATTGGCTTTACAAACATACGAACTTTAAATGGTTCTATGCAACACAAAGTACTAAAATATTTCAATTACTTTGAAAAAAATTTTTAAAATGCTGAATATCAGAGTAATATTACAGAGCTATTTTTGAAGTAAGTTCTACTTATTTGAAAATTAGTAGTTGAAAGTTTGGATTTTGGCCTGAAAGATTACCAAATAGGGTGGAAAAAGAAGAGGATTACCAAAATTTAATTACCAAATTTTAATAATCAAAGCTGCTAAAACGCAAAAAACCTTCCGATCAGAAAGACCGGAAGGTTTCAACCTAAAACAAATCAACTAATCCTTATTTTTCAAATGCTTGTTCTGCTTCTTTTTCAACCTCGAGGAAAAGCTTCAAATCTTCATCAACGGTTTGTATTCCTGCTATACCAAAGTTCTGTACCAAAACATTTATAACGTTTGGCGATAAAAAGGCTGGTAATGTTGGACCAAGGTGAATATTTTTTACTCCAAGAGACAACAATGCTAGCAATACAATGACTGCTTTTTGCTCGTACCACGCAATATTGTATGCAATTGGCAGATCATTTATGTCTTCCAATTCAAAAATTTCTTTCAGTTTCAAAGCCACAACCGCCAGCGAATAGGAGTCGTTGCACTGTCCGGCATCAATTACACGTGGAATTCCGTTGATGTCACCCAACGGCAATTTGTTGTAACGGTATTTGGCGCAACCTGCTGTCAGGATAACCGTATCGGTTGGCAATTTTTCGGCAAATTGAGTGTAATAATCACGATCTTTCATGCGACCATCGCAACCTGCCATGACAAAGAATTTGCGGATTGCACCCGATTTAACGGCTTCAACAATTGGTCCTGCCAATTCGAAAGCCTGATTGTGCGCGAATCCTCCAATGATTTCACCAGTTTCGATTTCGGTAGGTGTGCCGCAGATTTTAGCATGTTCAATAATGGCATGAAAATCTTTGCGTTGCCCTGGCTTGCGATCTGGAAAATGCACTGCACCAGGTAATCCGCTTGCTCCGGTGGTATAAATTCGGTCGCGATAACCTGCTTTTTCCATAGGCGGAACAATACAGTTAGTCGTAAACAGAATTGGGCCATTAAAACTTTCAAATTCTTCTTTTTGCTTCCACCATGCATTTCCGTAGTTGCCAACCAGATTTTTGTATTTTTTGAAAGCTGGGTAATAATTTGCCGGAAGCATTTCGCTGTGGGTGTAAACATCCACACCGGTTCCTTCGGTTTGCACTAAAAGGTCTTCCAAATCGCGCAAATCGTGACCTGAAATCAGGATTGCAGGGTTTTTCCGAACACCAATGTTTACTTTGGACATTTCTGGATTACCATAGGCAGTTGTATTGGCTTTATCGAGGAGTGCCATTACATCAACTCCGAATTTTCCGGTTTCGAGTGTCAATGCAACCAGTTCGTCAGCTGATAAATCTTGCGTTGTAGCAGCTAGCGCCCGTTCAGTAAAGGCAAAAATTTCTTCACTTTCGTGGTTGAGGTTAAATGCATGTTCGGCATAGGCAGCCAAACCTTTCAATCCATAAATAATCAACTCTTTCAGCGAGCGAATGTCTTCGTTCTTTTCGCTTAAAACACCAACTTCAGCTGCTTTTGCTTCAAACTCTTCGGTAGTTACAGCCGACCAACTTACCGATTCATGTGTTGGAAGAATGATACCGGCATTTATTGCCTTTGCCTTTAACTCGTCGCGAATTTTCATCGTTTTTTTGATGCGGATAGAAAATGCCACATCGTCGAAATTGGCATTGGTAATGGTGCTGAACAGTCCGTCGAAAATCACTTTATTTACTTTGGGCTCGGCCAATCCGGCTTTGCGTAATTCGCTGTTTAGAGCTGCAACACCTTTCAGCACAAATAATAAAGTATCCTGAAGGTTGGCTACATTGCTGTCTTTTCCACACACACCTTTTACTGAACAACCAATTCCTTTGGCAGCTTCCTGACATTGAAAACAAAACATATCCATAGTTATTTTTTTAGACATGAGAATGGCCGTTTGCAGTGTTTCGCAAACCAGCTTCCCGATTGATTATTAATAATTTAAACGATTTTTATTGAATTTGATTTAGCTCCGTTTCGTCCGAAAAGATGATTCAAGGAGTTCTCTTGTCCGTCAGCTAAAGCAGACGGCAAAGGATAATTGCTGCAAATCTGCTTCAGCAATAACCCGCAACCCGAATCTCGCAACCCGCAACAGGTTTTATACCCAGCTTTCGTCGAGGATTTCGCCTTTGATGCTGACGAGGATTTCTTTTACCGGAACTTTGCGTGTTGCCTGGGCGGCTGCCATCTGGACCAATTGCGACAAACCTCCGCAACAAGGCACTTCCATCATCATAATGGTAATGGTATTTACACGAGCTTCGTCGATGAGGCGACGAATTTTCTCTACGTATATTTCTTTGCCCTGATCTAGTTTAGGGCAGGCAATGACCAACGATTTTCCGGCTAAATGTTTGGTGTGAAAATTTCCTAAGCTGAAAGCCACGCAGTCGGCAGCTAAAAGCAGGTCGGTTCCCTGGAAACTGGATGCTGCTGGATTTATTAAGTGCATTTGAACGGGCCATTGACGAAGTGCAGAAGGCGCTTCGGTGGTGGCTACAGCTGGAGCAAAACGTAGATTTTGTGGTTCGAAACTTACTTCTTTAGAACTGGGACATCCTCCACTGGCACAACCTGATGATTCAACCTTGGTATTGTGAACCTCTGAGATCACCGCTTCAACACTGAACGGAATTTCCGAAGCATGTAATTTCAGGTAGCCGACGGCCTGTTTCAGGAAGCCGGTTTCGCCGTGTTCTTTCAGGTGTTTTAGGTGGGCAACCAGCGTGTTTCTGCCTTTCGGGATAATTTGTTTCACGACCACCACTTCGTCGTATTCATCGGCTTCGCGTTTTTCAATGGTAATCGCTCCTTCGGGGCAATGGCCAAGGCAGGCTCCCAACCCGTCACACATCAATTCGCTAATGAGCCTGGCTTTTCCATCTATAATTTGCAATGCACCTTCGTGGCAATTCGGAACACAAATGCCACAACCGTTGCACAATTCTTCGTCTATATTTACAATTTCGCGTATCATAGTTTCTTGTATTTTTTCTGAAACAAAAGTATATCCTTTCTGTTCGGCAGATTGTAACCTTTGTTACAAAACGCAGAAAAAGTATTTATCTGCAAACTCCCGATTCTCATTTTTATGTGGTATTTTGCAGTTGATACAGAAATTGAAATAGAAAATCTGTGAATGTATGGAATCAAACAGCGAAATAATCCTTTACCAAACCGAAGATGGTATCACTAAAATTGATGTCCGTTTGGAGAATGAAACCGTGTGGCTTACTCAGAAGCTTATGTCCGAGCTTTTTCAAACAACTCCCCAGAATATAACTATTCATCTAAAAAACATATTTGAAGAAGGTGAATTGGATGAGATTTCAACTTGTAAGGATTTTTTACAAGTTCAAAAAGAGGGAAACAGACAGGTAGAGCGTAACCAGAAATTTTACAATCTCGATGCGATTATTTCGGTGGGGTATCGCGTTAAAAGCCACGTTGCTACAAAATTTCGCATTTGGGCCACTCAGCGACTAAAAGAATACATTGTCAAAGGTTTTACGATGGACGATGAACGGTTAAAAGCTGCCGGGCAAATCCGTTATTTTGATGAGTTGGTTGAGCGTATTCGTGACATTCGTAGCTCGGAACGTATCTTTTACCAAAAAGTAAAAGATATTTTCACGCTTAGTATCGACTACGATGCTAAAACCAGTCGGGCAAAAGACTTTTTTGCCACTATACAGAACAAACTTCACTGGGCAATACACCAACATACTGCTGCCGAACTGATTTCCCAACGTGCTATTGCAACGGAGAAAAATATGGGACTACGCTCATGGCAAGGCTCCAAAATAAGAAAACCCGATGTTGGGATTGCCAAAAATTACCTCAGCGAAGCAGAACTGAGTCATTTGAATTTGTTGGTAGAGCAATTTCTGGCCTTTGCCGAGAATCAGGCGCGTCAGAAAAAAGTAATGTACATGTCCGATTGGATCAGAAAATTGGACGACATACTTACGATCAACGAAAACGAGATTCTGGAACATGCAGGAAAAATTTCGAACGAACTGGCTTTGCAGATGGCCGAAACCGAATACGATAAATACAACAAGGACAGATTGGCCGCTGAGGACATTAAAGCGCTCGAAAACCTAAATGAAGAGGTAAATAAACTTAAAAAGTAGTCAGCCGATAACAATTCATACAAAAGAATAGTCAAGAAAGAGTAATCAAAAATCTATGATTCAAACCGAAATCCTTTGTCAGTCTCCCATATTTCGTGGTATTTCTCCGGAAGAGCTATCCGAACTGTTTACACAGATTCACTTTCAGGTTAAAACATACCAGAAGAACGATTTGATTGTGATAGGTGGTGAAATTTGCGACCGGCTACTGATTATTCAGCATGGAAGTGTGAAAGCCGAGATGAATGATTATTCAGGAAAAACAATAAAGATTGAAGATTTGTCGGCGCCTCAGCCTTTGGCAACCGCCTTTTTATTTGGTAAACAGAACCGATTCCCGGTAACCGTTTCGGCTACAACTGATGTTGAAATGGTTTCTATTCCGAAGATTGAGTTTGTTAAGTTGCTGCAAATGAATGCCCTGATCCTGAATAATTACCTGAATACGATTTCAACACGGGCTCAGTTTTTATCTCAAAAGCTGAAATTTCTATCCTTTAAAACCATCAAGCAAAAAATTGCCCATTATCTATTGGAAAAGGCAGGCGACCGGCTTCAAACGGTCGAGATTCAGCAGTCGCAGGGACAATTGGCCGAAATGTTTGGTGTAACCCGACCTTCGTTGGCGCGTACTTTGGGTGAGATGTCTCAGGAGGGATTGATCGAAACTGACCGCCGTTGCATCAAAATTCTGGATAAAAATCGCATGAATGGATTGCTGAAGGGCTAGTTTACCGTTCTGTCGCCAAGAAAATTTAGGCACAAAAAAACCTCTTCGGGTTATCGAAGAGGTTTCTGCTTGTATTGCACAATCAATACTATCTAAGGCAATTCGTGCTATTTTGATGCCTGAAGTTCAATCTTTACCTGATTGCTCTTGGCATTCATCGTAAATGTTTTTTCGTTTTTATTGTATGAAGTATAGCTGGCAACTAATTTGCAATCGCCTGATTTTACGTTGTCGATCACAAAATGACCATCAAAATCAGTATAAGCCCTTTGGTCTGAACCATCAACTTTAACTTCCACACCAACCAAAGCTTCACCTGAAACTTCGTCAATTACGTTTCCGCTTAAAGAAAGTACAATTGCTTCTGACTTTGAATCTGCTTTAGAATCTGTTTTTTCAGCGAATGCCGATGTTGTTGCAAATGCTACAAGAAGGGCGAAAATTACTTTTTTCATATGTCTATAATTTGTTTTTTAATTGCCATATGGAACTCGCCTGAATAGTCATTCTCTTGTGTGAGGAATAATTCCTCAGGGCTCGTTTCATGATCTGTATTTTTTTGTTTTTTGTTTCCGATTAATACTTTCAAAAGTACCGCTGCCCAATTAAAGGGCAATTAAGCATCGGTTAAAATATTGTTACAGATAGCAAATCTTCGAAAGCATCAACGGCTGTTTCATTACAAAAAAATTACAAACGACCCTTTCTGTCTGGAATTTGGCAGAATCTACTGATTTTAGCTGCAAGCATTTCTTAATTTCAGGAAATGAGTAAAAAATAATCTGACTATTTTTTTACAGGTTTCTCCGGATATTCGCGTTCGCTAATAATCTCTCCGTTTTTACCGAAATTTCGCCAAATCCCAACTTTCTCGCCCATATCGTAATGCAGTTCGTAAAGCAGGTTCCCGTTTGTATCCCAGATCATCCAGGTTCCGTGTTTCAGCCCGTCTTTATAATTAGCCAGACCAATCAAAACCTTTTGTTCGTTGTAAGTAATCCACGATCCGTGCATCAGGTTGTTCTTGTATGACCGGACTTCATTTAT
The DNA here is from genome assembly GCA_038209805.1 of Bacteroidales bacterium. Taxonomy (GTDB): domain Bacteria; phylum Bacteroidota; class Bacteroidia; order Bacteroidales; family Prolixibacteraceae; genus Aquipluma. The sequence continues at coordinate 9,894 of JBBQXI010000100.1, forward strand.
CTGCCCATTTTCAAAATAAACATTTACAGTGCCATTCTTGATACCATTTTCAAGATTCATTTCGAGTTTGATTTTACCATTTGGGAAGTGAGTGACATATTTCCCGGTATAGGCAACACTGTCGGCATAATAGATGCCGTTTATTTCTTTCAATTCCTGAGCCTTGGCCGCAAATGCAAAAAAGCCGATCATGACTATTAACAAACTGAGCTTCTTCATGGTGCAATTCTTATATTTAAAATTCCGGAATGAATTGTTCCGGTTAAGTTACATTTTTAAAAAGAGCTTCATCAGCATTTTGCCAATGAAGCTCCAGTTTCAATTTATTATTTTATCCTTACTTGGAAATCATTTTAACCGATTTCTGAGAATCGTTTGTAATCACTTTTGCGATATACATTCCTTTTGGAAGGGTAGAACCGTCGAATTCGAAACGGTGTGTTCCTTCAGTTAAATTTCCTTCCTGAAGATTCGCCACTGTACGACCCGAAATGTCTGTTACAACAATTCGAACATATGAACTTTTGTCAAGTTGAAGTTCGATGTTTGTACTTCCGGAGAATGGATTTGGATAACTTACCAAATTGGCTTCGTTTGCAATCGTTGGTTCCACAGCTGTAACAACCCAGTAAGATGCATTCTGAACTGGTGAATCGGTAGCTGGCTGGAAGTTTGGACTTGCAAAATTGAAAGGATCGGCAATTTTCACGTCGGTATTGTTTGTGAATAGCTGATTCGTGCGTTTGGTCGCTTTGTACCAGGCTTCCATTGTTGCGGCAGTCATTACTGTTGCGTTTGCATCCTGAATAAAATTATCGCCACGGATACCTGCCATAATACAATTTTGAACAGTCAG
>JBBQXI010000101.1:0-10749 GCA_038209805.1 Bacteroidales bacterium
TCTTCGGAATGGATAAAAATACCCGTCCATGAAAATCTCATGGACTTCCAGTTTTCAAACGAAAAAAGTTATCAACAGAAAATCGGAGGCAATATCGATTTTAATATTGCATGTCGAAAAATGAACACTGAATATTCACAAAATCGTTAGCCCGCGAGATATTTCAACTGGTCAGGCAAGTGGAAAAAGAAATAGTATCGCTATTGATGAACAAGGTGTTCATAAAGCAATTACACCCTAAAGTACCGTTTCTTCCAACCGATAAATTAAAAGATCAAATGAACTACCTCGGGGCAAGCCCGCGAGGTATCAAAAAAGCTAACGCTCGAGGCGAAAGCGGAACCGACCCAAGGGTCGGGGTATTAAACCAAAAAGAGAATAAACCTTTAAATGTATCAAATTATGAAAAAGCAAATTTTTATCGCGCTGACTGTTTTGATAATGGTCGGTTTTGCCGGTCAGTTAACAGCTCAGGACGCTACTGATGCAATTACAAAACAAAGAACAAAGAGTAACAACACGAACGAAAGAGCTGTCGGAGTTAGTAGCGCGGGTGCTTGTGTTGGTAAAATTCGCTGTGCCGACGGCAGCTGTGTAATAAGCTTTGATCAGGAGATTGTGAGCCCCAGAGATGCTGCAAGTGGTTTGCCTACCGGGAAAAGAATGCATAAACCTTTTGTAATTACCAAAGAATTGGATAAAAGTTCTCCTGTCTTGGCAAAAAGTGCTTCAGGAGAAATGGGGTCGGGAAAAGCTTCAATGAGTGACTTAAGTGTCATGATCAATATCGGTGGACGATCGACAAAATTACCTTTGGTAAATGGTCAATTTACCTTGCCTTCGAATGGAAAAGACGACGACTGTGATTTAATTGTTTCGTGGAGTTGGGGTGAATCTAATTCTGGTAGTAGTGCAACGCGATACGAGGCAACATTCAATCTGACTTTGGAAAATGGAGAATACATGGCATCCAAACATACTAAAACAGGCCATGTTACACTTATGAAATAAAAACACCAACCTAAAAATTAACTGGCATGAAAATTCGGTCAATGCTTTTATGTCTGATAATCATTTCAGGATTATCTTCTAAAATATTTGCACATCCAAGATCTGGCAAAGAATTACAACAGAATGATTCTATTGTACCCGAAAGTAAGGAGAAAAAATTTCAATTTCATATTCGGCCCAGCCTTGGTCTTACTTTTGGTGATTCTAATGCCAGTGGAATGCGAATCACTAATTTGCAATGGTTGGGTACCTTAAATTCTGATTTTGATTACATCGGAAAGAAATTCGACCTTAGTTCAACGTTATTCATGCAATATGGGGAGAGTAAGGTAAAAGGACAGGATGCAGAGAAATTACAGGATGCTTTTATTCTTTCAATTACACCGTCCATACCATTGATAAAAGTTCCAAAGATCAGATTATTCCTTGAAACGACTGCTGAAACTAATTTGGGAAAAGGAACAATTGGTGATAATCCGACTAGTTTTCTCGACCCATTGTTTTTGTATCAAACGCTTTTTCTGGGTCAAAAGCACTATTCATATCAGAAAGAGGATAATACAACATGGGAGCTCACCTATGGACTTGGATATGCATTTCAGCAAACGCTGAACAGTGAGTTCAAAACCGTTCATATTGTTGGCAATAATTCCAGTTTTGAGTCTGGCTTTAGCGGGATCATAGAAATGAATGTTAACTCAAAAATATCCGAATCGCTGAATTTTGTCCTAAATGCCAAAGCTGTTGCGCTTTCCAGAGAGAATTTCTTTAAGGATTTTGATTCAAGCCGAAGGTCAATTCTGGTTCGTTCAGGATTGTTCTATAAGAAAGTTGGTATGGAGTACAATTTTCATCAGGTACACGATTTGAATCTGTCTGCTGATGATTTGGTTGATCAATCGATTATGCTTACGGTTACTTTCTGATATTGTAGTTGAGGCGAATTGTATTTATTGGAATATAAAACGACAAAGCCTCTGATATTCAGAGGCTTTGTCGTTTGTACCCGAAGCCGGAATCGAACCGGCACGATATTGCTATCACTGGATTTTGAGTCCAGCGCGTCTACCAATTCCGCCATTCGGGCTTGTTTGTAAACCGGCTGCAAAAATAATGGAAAAATCCTTTGCACAAAAGATTTCAGGCAAAATTTAGTTTTATTTCCAACATTCTATTTTCTATACTTTCTGGAGTCATTATTTTTGAAGTAATTTAGAGATGATATATTGCTGTAAATATCATATATACAGCAATGTGTGATTTTAATAATTTATGTTTATGAAATATTGGTAAGATAAAATTTACAGTTCTCATTTTAGATTTTATCAGTGAATCTATGTTGGAATGCTGGAAATAGGAAGGTTTTGAGTGTGTAAATTTTCTTTTTATGCTTATAAGCAGGCGAAGTAATCAATAATATGCAATATACTTTTTTATACCTTTAGCCGGAATCTAAAAATCGCTACAGAATCCGGAAAACAATGGAGTTGACAGAAGACAACGAACTGTATTTGAAATTGAAAGAAGGTGATGAACGGGCATTTCAGACCTTGTTTCGTAAATACTATTCGGCTATGTGTCATTTCGCTAATCAGTTTCTCAACGACAGCGAATTGGCCGAGGAAATTGTTCAGGATATGTTTGTCAAAATATGGGAAAAACGTGCGGTCCTGACTATCGAAACTTCAGTAAAACATTACTTTTTTCGCTCCGTTCGTAATCATTGCCTTAATCAGATTCAACATGAGAAGATCAAGAAACAATATGCAAATAAAGTGCTTGAAGCTGCTTCACATGAAATTAATTCCGAGCAATATTATCTGGAAGTTGATTTGATCAGGCGGATTGAAAATAGTATTGATTCTCTTCCTCCCAAGCGTAAAGAAATATTCAGGTTAAGCCGGGAACAGGGATTGAAATATAAAGAAATTGCTGAAGAATTACATATTTCGGTTAAGACAGTTGAGGCCCAGATGGGATTGGCCTTAAAATATCTGCGTGAGGAATTAAAGGATTTTAGCAATCACCTGATGACTTTATTTTTAATCCTGAAAAAAACGGATAACTCCGATAGGGGTTAATCCTATACTTCAATGTCTCTTAGTTGTATGAAAACAAATCAACATATTGACGATAAAAATTGGGAGTTACTCGCTAAATCGATTTACGACGAAAATCCTGAAGTTGCAGCGGAAGAAAGCAAATCTGTTGTGAAGGAAATATTTTCGTCGGAAAGCGAAGGCGAGCAACTTTTAAAAATGACCAAGCAAGTTGACTTGTATTTTGATCTGAAAAAGTATCCGGTAGAGAAGGCATGGGGAATAATAGAATCCCGGATTCACAATCGAATTTCATCTGGAAATACTATAATCCGAAAGTTTATTTCAAATCCGATATACAGGTTTGCCGCAGCGATTTTGATTGCTGCTGTTCTTCTGGTTTCCGGATATGAAGCCTTTTACAATCCATCGGCAACAGAGGTTATGTTAGAATTAACAACTGCCAACAAGGTTTTGAATACATTTACACTTCCCGACGGTACTTTGGTTACTTTAAATAGCGATACCAAAGTGTTTTATCCACAAAAATTTGGGAGTAAAACCCGTGAGATTAGTATTGAAGGAGAAGCTTTTTTTGAAGTAAAACCAAACAAAAATAAACCTTTCATTATTCATGCAGGGAAAGCGCAAATCAAAGTAGTTGGTACCAGCTTTAGTGTGAGCGCATATCCGGAAACTAAATTGGTTGAAGTCATTGTTCAGACTGGTAAAGTGCAGGTTATGAATAAAATGACTGAGACTTTACAAACTGAAGAACTGATCCTGACTCCGGGCGACAAGGGAACGTTGGTTTATGAGAGCAAGACGTTGCAGAAAACCATGAACCAAGACCCCAATTTCTTAGCCTGGAAGACGCACAACCTGATTTTTAAGGCGACTTCGTTACGCGAAGTAATTGAAGATTTAGAAAAAGTTTACAAAGTCAACATCAGTTTAGCCGACCCAAAGCTAAACGAACTTCTGCTCACGGCCCAGTTCAATAACTATCCTCTCGATTTTATTCTGAAAGTGATCGAAACCACTTTTAAAATAGAGGCACAGGAGATTGATGGACAGTATTTTTTAAAAGCTCGATCCTAACTTTAATTGTTTAAATGCCATGAAAACAATTCGAATTATACCCTTTTTTGTACTTTTCATAATTTGTGTTTTGTTTGTTTCATTGCCAGTTCAGTCTTTTAGTCAGAAGCAAAATACCAAAACACCAAAACAAAGCACCATTCAAAATAAGGCGCAGGAACTTAAAAAGGATCAGAAGGCCGACGTTCTTGACCAGAATATCAGTATTTACGCTGAAAATGAATCACTATCGAATGTGATTGAACGTATCTGCAGCTACCTTCATCTCGACTATTCTTATAACTCTAGCCTTATTGAAGGAAAGAATATTAGTTTGAATATGTCAAACAAGCCCATAAAGTATGTGCTTAGTCAACTGATGAAAGACTCTAAACTTCTTTTCGAAATTCAGGATAATCTTCTGGTTGTCAGAGATCACGATCAGATGAATAAAAGTCTCGACTACGACAAGAAGATGAGAAACTATACAGACCAAGCTGGGTTTGTATTTGATAATCCGAAGAAAAAGTCGATAACATTCAATTTTAAATCATCCAATAATTTGATTATTATTCCGGTAGCTATTAATAATTCGGATACCCTAAATTTTATTCTCGATACTGGTGTCAGATATCCAATTATTACCGAGTTGCCTTTTGTTAATAAACTGAACCTGAATTATCTGCAACCTATTAGCGTTAAGGGGCTTGGTGAAGGTGAACAACTTACAGCATACCGCTCTGGCAATAATACCATTAATTTGAATGGACTGGTAGCGTATGATCAGGAAATCCATATGGTTATCAATGAAAATTTTCAAATATCACATATCCTCGGAATGCCTGTTCATGGATTGATTGGCTTTAATTTGTTTAAAGATTATGTGGTTAAAATTGACTACTCTGAACACAAAATTACGCTGATAAAGCCTGAATACTTTGATTACAAGGCAAGAGAAAGGGATATTGTTCTTCCCCTCAGCTTCGAACAGGGCAAACCTTTCGTAACAACCAGCATTGTTACTGACAAAAATGATGAGGTTCCGGTTAAACTGTTGGTTGATACAGGTGCAAGCGACGCTATTTGGTTATCAACAAATTCGGATAGTCGGATAGCATTACCAGAAAACCACATCGAGACATTTTTGGGTAGGGGATTAAGTGGTGATTTATATGGGAAAAAGGGCCGTATTGGTGCAATTTGGGTTGGACCGCTTGTATTGTATGAACCAATTGTGGCTTTTCCTGATAACGATTTGGTTGATCAGTTAATTGGCAAGAACGATCGTAACGGAACACTTGGCGCCGAAATTCTTAGGAGGTTTTACATCACCATGGATTATCCGGGTAAACGTTTGATTTTACGTCCTAATGGCGATCTGAAGGATGATTTTAACTACAACATGAGTGGTTTGGAGGTTACAAATCCAATGCCTGGCCTTCCGATCTTTCTGGTTAGCAATATCCGTAAAAATTCACCAGCCTATTATGCCGGAATTCTTGAAAACGACCAAATCCTTTCATTAAATAACACAAATAACAAGTCTTTGACATTAAATGATATAAATTTGTTATTCCAAAGTCAACAAGACAGACGTATTAAAATGACTGTTCTTCGCAATGGAGAACAAGTAAAAGCTGAATTTTTTCTGAAAAAAATGTTCTGAAACGAACATGTATTCTATAACTTAAAAATTAAAGTATATGTCTGCATGTGAGTTCCATCCGGCCTTAAAAAAACAAATTATTATCGGATGAAAATGAAGCCAGTTTGCGGATTATTTTTGATTGTTTTCCTTTTGTCGTTTAGGATATCCTTCGGACAAAGGGAAAACAATTCCGTACTGGAAAAGAAAATAAGTATTGAAGCGTACAATGAAACAATAGCTTCTATTTTAGATCAGATTTCGTCGCAGGCACAGGTTTTTTTTTCCTACGATGCATTAATGATCGAAGCCGACAAAAAAACTGATATTTCAATCGCCGACAAAACAATCAGAGAAGCGCTCGACTCGTTATTCAATGCAAAATTTGCATATAAAGTTCTTGGTGAACAAATCATTATTGCCATTCCTGAAGTTAATGAGGTAAAAAAAAAGGACATTGACGTAGAAAAGGAAAAACCAAAGATCATCGCCTTCCGGGGGAAAGTCGTCGATAAAGATGAAAAGGATGTACTTCCTTATGCCAGCGTTTTTATTTTCAGGAAGAATATTGGTACCGTTTCGAACAATGATGGTGAATTTGAACTGAAAATTCCGGAATCGATGAAACAAGATACCATCATTATTTCATGTTTAGGATACCGGCAACAGATACAGCCGATAGGAAAAATAACAGATAAGGATTATCAAATTGCGTTGGAACCATCTTCTGTTCAGTTAAAAGAAATTAAGGTAACGGCTATTAATTCAGATGATATTATAAGCAAAATCCTTTCGAAGATTTCACTGAATTATTCTCACGATGGTGAAACTATGACTTCATTTTATCGGGAAGTTTTAAAGCAAGATAATCATTATATTGATGTTGCAGAGGCACTTATTGAAATTCGAAAAGCTTCTTATGATAATTCGTTCGCTCAGGATAAGATTAAGGTCATCAAAGGACGCAAAAGTCAGAATGTTATGCCGTTTAAATTGGTTGATTTTAAAATTCAGGGTGGTCCATATTACATTACTAAACTGGATGTTGTAAAAACCCTTGATTCATTTCTTGATCCTGAGTTTCGTGAGTTTTACAAATTCTCTACAGAAGGTATTATTGAAGTTGATAATCGCGATACCTATGTCGTTTATTTTAAGCCGAAAGAGAAGGTTGATTATCCCTGCTATCAAGGTAAGTTGTATGTCGACATGTCTTCTTTCGCGCTTGTTAGAGCCGAATTTGGCCTAAGTCGGGCCGGACTGAAATTTGCACGCGAATCGCTCATTAAAAAGAAACCCAAAGACTTTTATGTCAGGCCAATTAAAGTTGAATATAAAGTAAGTTACCGCCGGGCCAATAACAAATGGCACTTGAGTACAGCTCAGACTTCTATTAATTTTAGAGTAAAGAGCAAAAGCGATAAGGTTAATTCAGTTTTTTACAGCGATTCGGAGCTATTGGTTACTGATATTAAGCCTGACAACGGAACCCATTATAAAAAGGATGAAATGTTTAACTCGAAAGATATATTTACTGAAGTTGTAACCAGTTTTGATGACGGATTTTGGGGCGATTACAACATCATTAAACCATCGGAAGAACTGCGGAAATCATTGCAGGATTATTCGATGAAAAACGACTCCTTATTTAGCTCTGATGAAAAGAACGCTAACCACACTAAATAATATCGCGCATATGAAAACATTCACTTTATTGTTATTAATGCTTTTGTCCGGACTATTGCTACCAGCTCAGGACCAGAGCCCAATTCCTAAAATTAGCCTCCAGATTACCAACTATTTTAGTGTTTATCCCCGTGAAAATATTTTTCTGATGACAGATAAAGCTATTTATAAACCTGGAGAAACCATTTGGTTCAGGTCTTTTACTTCTCAAACAGATAATCCGTTGGTTTCTGGTGAAGGCAGTAAGCTCTATGTCAGTCTTTTCGACAAAACAGGAAAGAATATTACGAAAGGTACTTTTCGGATGAGTAATGGATCTAGTTCGGGTGACCTACAGATTCCGGATAAATTAGTTGGAGATTCCTATTTCCTGATTGCCTATTCTTCGGAGCAGAGCTCGCTAGAGCAAATCCCAATTATAAAGTTGACAATTGATCCGCAATACAGCAACCAATGGGTTGTTGGAGCCACCGCAAAGGATAGCATTTCTATTTCCGGAAAGAAAAATGAACTTTTTGTGGTTCTCCGGGATAATTCAGGTGCTGTTCAGAAAAACGAACTGTTGCGCTATGAAATAAAAAATGGCACCGAAACACTTGAGAAAGATAAAGTCAAGACCGATGAAACAGGCAAAGTCAGTATTCCTTTTACGATTCCGGCTAAAACCAATGGAGAACCATTTATTTGCGAATTATCAGATTCAAAAGGCGAGTGGAAACATGAAATATTTCTCCCTACAAACATTGATCCTGTTGTGATTAGATTCTATCCTGAAGGTGGAAATTTGATAGCCGGAGTACCTACCAAGATTGGATATACAGCCTTCAATAAATGGGGAATCCCTGTTAATGTAGAAGGAGCTGTTTTGAATCAGGAAGGCCAACAAGTGACTCCTGTTAAAACTTTGACCAAAGGACTTGGTCTTTTCTCAGTCATTTATCCCGGACAACAAAAGCTAAAACTTCTTCTCTCAGGAACAACAGGCCAAAACCAATCGTTTGAACTACCAACTTCCACTACGAATGGCCTTGCTATTTCTGTTGTAAAAACCGATGCCCAATTTATTTATGCCAATCTAACTTTTCCCGATATGCAAAAACATGCTGTAGCACTTACTGTTACTCATGGCAATAATGTATATTGGGCTGGAGACATGGAGATTGATGGAGTCGGAAGATTGAAAATTCCTGCCGATCAATTGCCTCAGGGTATTAATTTATTATCAGCATTTTCGAAAGAAGGGAACTTACTCGCTGAGCGTATTGTTTTTAAAGACAATAAACAGGAGCTTAAAGTCGACATACAGCCAGAGAAAACCAGTTTGTCTGCTGGCGAAAAAATGAAGGTAAATGTTAAACTTACGGATGAAAACAATCAGGCGGTTTCAGGAAATGTTACAGTAGCGGTTACTGACAAATTCCGTAACGATTCGGATAATACACAGATTGAAGAATACCTTCAGTTTGAATCAGAATTAGAATCGCCACTTTCGTTATTTCCTGAAGCATTTAAAGACAAAAGCAGGAATGCCACACTGATGGATATTTTTCTGATTGCGAACCGTATTAAGGGTTTTGATTGGGCAAAGATCAGACAGTTTAATCCTGAAAATGCTTCTTATACAAATACTACGAATTTTAGAATTTCAGGGTTTGTAACTGACAAAAGTGGTAGCAAGGTAAATAAAGCGAAAGTAAGTTTGGTGAATAATAAAAACATGCAACTGCATACAACCACTACTAATTCTGAAGGTGTTTTTTCTTTTCCAAATCTGTATATGAGCAATGTTGATGATTTTTCGGCCAAAGCAACTGATTCTGACGGGAAACATGATTTGAACGTAAATATGATCAAGAATCTTGAAGGGCAGATTTCTGTTTATATTGCCGATAATATGAAGAAATTCAACCTGATAAGTTCAGAAAAGGTAGTCAATAAGATCTATTTCGATAATAATGAGGATTTATTTAGCAAGGCACCTAAAGTCTATAAGGTCAACACCCAAAGCTTGGATAATCAACGAAAGCTATTAAATTCTGCAACAAGTATTCTGGACGTAATAAAAACAATAAAGCCGTATAAACTTGTAAATAATCAGATTGTATTCTTTGGATCAGAGAATTCACTCAACTACCAGGGAGGCGCTTTAATTGTTTTAGATGGGCAAATGATGGGGACTGATATCGGGTCAATTCAAGGATTTTCGCCATCTGACATTGACCACATTAATGTTTCGACTAACCCGATGGATATTCAAAAGTACACTGGATTAAATTCAGTTGGAGTCATTGAAATATTTCAGAAGAAGGCAAAAACCACCGAATTGGATAGCCCAAAAACTACGAATGAGAAATTTGATGGTGAATTCCGTATTCCAAACGATTTTTCTGCCGAACCGGTAAATGCAAAACGAAATGTCCGAACAACTTTACTTTGGATTCCGAATCAAAAAGTTGATCAAACCGGGCAATTTGAATTTGAGGTTACTTCAGGAAAAGTGATTTCAGATTTCGTAATTGAAGTGCAGGGAATGACTCCAGATGGAAGGATGGGAAGCGGAAAAGCTACGTTTTCGGTGATAAAATAATGAAGAAGGGCTTAAATCTATCAAGTCGGATTGAAGCCTTTCTTTTCTGAATTATTTCACAGGGCCGTTCAGGTATTTCCCTGAGATAAACCGAATGGGATACCAAGCAGCCAAAAAGCCAATGCCTGTAACAAGTAGAAAAATAACCAGCAGATCGCTAATCCGGATCTCGACTGGATAACTTGAGAATATGAATGAGCCATCGTTTCCGGGAATTTTTAGGATTCCAAATTCCATCTGAATCCAACAGATCAGAACGCCAAGAATTAGTCCCAAAGTAGCTCCGGCCAATGAAATCATCCATCCTTCGAAAAGGAAAATGGTGCGAACCAGTTTCTGGTTGGCTCCCATGCTTTGAAGAATGGCAATGTCGGCCTTTTTGTCGATTATAAGCATCGAAAGCGATCCCAGAATGTTGAAGGAGGCGATAACTAAAATAAAAGCCAGAATAAAGAAAATGGCCCATTTTTCGGATTGCATTACCCGATAAAAAAGTTCGTGCTGCTCGAATTGCGTTTTAACCGCAAACGGTTTGCCCAGAATATGCGCAATTTGATCTTTGACAACATCTTCGGATGCGCCTTTCGTTAAGCCAACTTCAATAGCACTTACGCGATCCTCCATCTGAAATAATTCCTGAGCAAAATCGAAAGGAACCAACACGTATTTGGAGTCAATTTCTTGTTGATTGGCAAATATTC
>JBBQXI010000102.1:0-10616 GCA_038209805.1 Bacteroidales bacterium
GACGCAAATATATCTTCAAAGCGCCATCGGCAGTTGAACCCATTTCGGTGGAGAACATCAGGTTGAACTGACGAACATCAGTCCAGTTGCGTGTTCCTGAAACCGGGCAAACAATTTCCTGATCAATGATGATCTGTTTCAACTCGTCCAGATTACTATCATTCAAAGCCTTTACAAACCGAGCTTGGAGGTCGTCCCATTTGGCCTGATATTCGAGCACGCGACCGTTAGTTTCCTTGAACTGCTTTTCGTCAAAACTGTCTCCAAAACGTTTCTTTGCTTTTTCGACTTCCTTTTCGATCTTATCTTCGTATTTGGCCAACTGCTCTTCGATCAGAACGTCGGCACGGTATCTTTTTTTCGAATCTTTGTTGTCAATCAATGGGTCGTTAAACGCATCAACATGGCCTGATGCTTTCCAAATGGTTGGATGCATAAAAATAGCCGAATCAATTCCAACCACATTTTCGTGCAGTCGAACCATGGAGTCCCACCAATATTTTTTTATGTTGTTCTTTAATTCAACGCCATTTTGTCCGTAATCGTAAACTGCACCCAGTCCATCGTAAATTTCACTCGATTGAAACACAAAGCCATATTCTTTACAATGAGCGACCAGTTTTTTAAATACATCTTCCTGAGCCATAATTATATGATTGTTTATTTATGATTGATTATTTTTCGTTTTCCTGATGGTTACTCGATTTCCTCAAAATCGACGTATTCTCCTTCAGTATTGCGAGTTCTGGGCTGATCCATGCGATCCTTCTTGATGGTGACTTCACCTTCCGGTTTATATTCCTGTTGACGCTGATACTGCGATTGCCTTTCCTGCATATTATTTACAGCCTTTTTAACCACAATTGGGAAAAGTAAGCGTCCGACAAATTTCAGCACATAATAGAGAACTACTATAATACCAACTGTCCTTAAAAAATTTGTCAGGACTAAAATGACAAATAATTGATTCATAGCTTTTCAAAAATTAGACCGGCTAAAATTAGTAATTAATTGGGAAACAATCGTAATTTAATGAACTGTCAAACCGTGTTACAATGATCATTACCTTTTCTTAACCTTTATAGCACCGATGTGGATTACTTCATTTTAATATTCAGAAATTCAATTCATAACAAAAAATCCCGATCGTTTATATGACCGGGATTCAAGTATTTGGGTTTTAATCTTTATCCGTTTAACGCCTCAGCCGCATTGGTTACTTCCAGAATCGCGTTGGTAACAGAAGCCTGGCGAGCCTTATTAAAGGTCAGGGTTAGTTCATCAATCAGATCAGATGCATTGTCTGTAGCTTTGTGCATAGCAGTCATGCGAGCGCCGTGCTCGGCTGCATGCGAATCGAGCAAAGCTTTGTAAAATTGAATAGCCAGCGACCTTGGTATTAATTCGGCTACAATGTTTTCAAGCGAAGGCTCGTAAATATAGTTTGTATTGTTTCGTTCTTTTTTATCGTCAGCAATTGGTAATACCGGCAAAAACTGTTCACTTACCAGCTCCTGAAAAGCGGCATTTACAAATTTATTATAAACCAGTTCAACCCGATCGTATTTACCATTCACAAAATCAGCCATAATTGCTTTAACCTCAACCGAGACGTGGTCAAAAGTCAAATTATCGAACAGGTAATTTTTTTCACCCTGAATCGGAATCTGATACGACCGCAGAATTTTACCAGCTTGTTTACCTATGACGATAAAATCAAGCTTTCCGGAGTTCAACTGATTTTTGTATTTCGTTTTTGCCAGAAAGATGGCCTTTTTGCTAATGTATGAATTAAACCCACCGCAAAGCCCCCGATTAGAACTGACTAAAACAATCAGAACCTTGTCAGGATTACGCTGAACAGTAAAAACCGAGTCAGCAGAATTGTCCAATGCAGAACTTAAAGACGAAAGTAAATCGGATAGTTTTTCGGCATATGGACGAATCTGCAAAATAGCATCCTGCGCCTTCTTCAGTTTGGCTGCCGACACCATTTTCATGGCACTGGTAACCTGTCTGGTTGTTCTTACAGATGTTATCCGGGTTCGTATTTCTTTTAAATTAGCCATTCAATCAAAGTGTTTTCAATCACGAATGTTTATTCTGAATATCTCTCAGCAACTTCGGCTGCTACTTTTTCAATTACTGTTGTTTCATTATTGGTAAGAACACCTGCCTTGATCTGGTCGAGCACACTCCGATACTGCATTTCCATCAATTCAAGAAAGTCGCGCTCAAAGGCTCTCACCTTTTCAACCGGAACTTCACGCAATAATTCCTTTACCCCGCAATAAATAATAGCAATCTGATGCTCAATTTTCATTGGAGCGTATTGTTGCTGCTTCAGAATTTCTACGTTTTTGCGGCCTTTATCCAGAACGCGCATGGTTGCCGCATCCAAATCAGATCCGAATTTCGAGAAAGCTTCCAGTTCGCGAAACTGAGCCTGATCCAATTTCAAGGTTCCTGCAATCTTTTTCATGCCTTTGATCTGGGCATTTCCTCCAACACGCGATACCGAAATACCCACATTAATTGCAGGGCGAACTCCGGAGTTGAACAAGTTTGACTCAAGGAAGATCTGACCATCGGTAATTGAAATTACATTGGTCGGAATATATGCTGACACGTCACCTGCCTGAGTTTCAATAATTGGAAGTGCGGTTAATGAACCTCCTCCTTTAACCATTCCTTTCAGGCATTCGGGTAAATCGTTCATTTTAGCCGCCATTTCATCTGAAACAATGATTCGGGCAGCTCGTTCAAGTAAACGGGAGTGCAAATAGAATACGTCACCAGGATAAGCTTCGCGGCCTGGTGGACGACGCAGCAACAACGAAACTTCACGGTATGAAACCGCCTGTTTCGAAAGGTCATCGTAAATAATCAGGGCATCGCGGCCAGTATCTCTGAAAAATTCGCCGATAGCAGCCCCTGCATAAGGTGCATAATATTGAAGAGCTGCCGGATCAGAAGCTGTAGCCATAACAATTACGGTGTAATCCATTGCACCATGTTTCTCTAGTGTAGCAGCCAGATTGGCGACTGTCGAACCTTTTTGTCCGATGGCTACATAAATACAATATACTGGTTTCCCTTTTTCGAAATTTTCACGTTGATTGATGATGGCATCAATGGCCACCGCCGTTTTCCCAGTTTGACGGTCACCAATGATTAACTCACGCTGTCCGCGACCAATTGGGATCATTGCATCAATAGCTTTTAATCCTGTCTGAAGGGGTTGTGAAACAGGTTGTCTGAAAATTACTCCGGGAGCTTTCCTTTCAAGGGGAAGGACAAACTTTTCACCAGTAATGACTCCTTTACCATCGATTGGTTCACCCAAGGTATTAATAACCCTGCCCAGTAATCCTTCACCAACTTCAATCGAAGCTGTCCGGCGAAGTCTTTTCACGGTGTCTCCTTCTTTGATTCCCTTGGTCAGACCTAAGATTACAGCTCCGACATTATCTTCTTCCAGATTCAATACGATCCCCTTAACGCCAGAGTCGAATTCAATCATCTCATTCGACTCAACATTCGAAAGACCATAAATACGTGCAATTCCATCTCCAACCTGAAGTACAGTTCCTACTTCTTCCAGTTCGGCTTGACTTTTAAAGCCTTCCAGTTGTTGCTTGAGTATTTCTGAAACTTCAGCAGGTTTTATATTTGCCATCTTATTTATATTTTTATTCTATCGTTATTCTATTTCAATTCTGTATGAAGCAATTGCTCTTTGATTTTTCTTAATTGTGTTGACAAACTTGCGTCATATTGTTTGTCATCAACCCGAATCACAAAACCACCCAGTAATCGATCATCAACCTTTTGGCTTAATTCAACTTTTGCGTTGAATTCTGTTTCCAGAATTTTCTGAACATGAAGCACTAGCTTCTCATTTAAAGGCTGGGAGCTGGTCAAAACTGCCGATTTTATTCCCTCTTCATTTCGATATAAATCTTCCAGATTCCTGAAAATTCCAGGAATCTGATTTTCGCGTTTATTTTCGGTAATAAGAAGTAGAAAATTCAGGGACAATATATTGATCTTACCTTCAAAAATGCGTTTGAGCGCATCTACTTTTTGCGAGGTTTTTACTACCGGACTTTCGAGCATAAGAATAAAGTCGCTGCTTGTTTTACAAACAGAGGAAATTAATCCGGCATCCTTGCGAAGTTCCAGGGTCAAACCCTTTTCTTTTGCAAGTGTAAAAAATGCCTTGGCGTACCGAACATTGATTTTACTTTGATCCATACAATTATTTCAACTTCAGATCTTTCAGCATATCCTCAACCAAGACTTCCTGATCTTTCGGATTGTCGAGTTGTTTCCTTATCACTTTTTCGGCAATCATCACTGATAACTCAGCAACTTGCTTTTTGATATCATTTATGGCTGCTGTTTTTTCAGCATCGATTTGCTGTTTGGCATACTCAATGCTCTTTTGGGCTTCAACATTCGCCTGATTTTTTGCATCGGCAATGATTTTATCCTTGATATCGCGAGCTTCCTTCAGGATAATCTCTTTTTCCCGTCTGGCCTCAGTAATTATCTGATCGTTGGCGGCCTTTAATCCGGCAACATCTTTTCTGGCTTTTTCGGCTGAATTCAAGGCATCAGCAATCGATTTTTCCCGATCTTTCAATGCGTTCAAAATAGGTACCCAGGCAAATTTTTTCAGGATGAACATGACAATCCCGAAAATAATTAGCATCCAAAATATTGTACCGTAATCCGGAGTTACAAATCCCATAGCGATGTGATTGTTGGTTAGTAGCAACCCTTACTCCCGGCAATCCCGGGAGCGGGTTACAAAACAAAAATTTCTTAAATGAAAATTACCAAAGCACAGATGATAACAGCAAAGAATGCAACACCTTCGATCAATGCTGCCGAAACAATCATGTTCGAACGGATATCGCCAACTGCTTCTGGCTGGCGAGCAATTGCTTCCATTGCGCTTGCACCAATTTTACCGATGCCAATACCAGCTCCGATAGCTGCTAAACCTGCACCCAATGCAGCTCCCATTTGTCCGAGAGCCATTTCTGCTAAAATGATGAATAATGCAGTCATAATGATTAATTGTTTAAAATATAATAAAAACTAATGATGTTCTGGTGATGCCATTCCAAAATAAAGAGCTGACAATAAGGTAAATACATATGCCTGAATGAACGATACAAGCACATCGAGCAATAAAATAAAAACTGAGAACGCAACTGAAAGAACAGAAACGCCCAAACCTGCTTCGACTCCCATTTTAACATTAAAAATGAAAATCAAAGAGACAAATACAGTCACAATCAAATGACCAGCCAGCATGTTGGCAAAGAGACGAACCATTAATACAAATGGTTTGGTAATGACTCCGGTAAGTTCAACAATAGGCATAAGTGGTATCGGAAACTTCAACCACCAAGGAACGTCTGGATTATAGATTTCTTTCCAGTAATGTTTATTCGTACTAAACGTGGTAACGAAAAAGGTAAACAGTGCCAAAACCATAGTTACTGCAATGTTTCCGGTAACGTTTGATCCAAACGGAAAAATGGGAACCAATCCGAGTAAATTGTTGATCAGGATAAAGAAAAAAACAGTTAACAAAAAAGGCATGAATTTTTCATACTTCTTTTCGCCAATTGCTGGTTTAGCTACATCGTCGCGAACAAAAAGAATAACTGGTTCAAACAAACTCTGCATTCCGGCAGGAGCTTTGTTTACTCGCCTTTTTGCTGTTTTGGCAATATTCAGGAAAATAAGCAAGAGTACGATTACGCTCACAAAAATTCCGGTTACGGTTTTGGTAATTGACAAATCAATAGGTAAATCAAAGACTTCTCCCTGCTCGTTTATTTCAACAATTTTGCCTTCGTTTTTTCCCTCGTGCTCAATCCGGAACCCATTGAAAGTTTCTTTTCCATGATGAAATCTGGATGACATGAAGAAGTTCCATCCTTTATCAGAACTGTACAGAATAATTGGTAATGGAATGCTGATTTCTGTTTCCCCAAAAGTGGCAATATGCCATTCAAAAGCATCAGACACATGCTCGATGACAAATTTCCCAGGATTAAAACCTTCCGATTGTGAAGCCTCTGTTGTTTTCTCCGATTCTTCAGCTGCCTGAACAAATCCAGTTCCAAGAAATATGACTAATATGATAATGAATAAAGGTCGTATAATTTGATTCATTTTTTTTTCATTGTATTCAGCGGTCAACAAATTTAATTTTTTATGCGATTAAAACCAATCTTCGCAATAAAGAGTAATTATATTTTTTTCTGTCTAACGAACTTCGAAAATTGAAGCACTTCGAAAGTAGTATATACGGCATACAGTATTAAAAAATTACCTAAAAATAGTTTAGCACTCTCTCTATTTAAAAATGCATAAACAATTGCCACGGCCAGATAAAAGAACATTTTCAGAAAGCTAACCGCCATATATTGCGAAGTAAATCTTGAACCTGATTTGCCGGCAATCTTTAACAAATAAGCATGAACAAGGTTTGTGACGATATAAAAAAAGAGTACCGCAATTGGCAGAATTGGCAAGGAATATGGCTTAAGGAATGTCGAATAAACAACCGCTCCCAATGTGAAAACGATGATAGTCAAAACAGTAGATTGTATAATGAATGGTTTCATCTATGGTTGATCAAATAAATAATATTTCAATATTTTTAACTATAAAAATTTCCGGACGACATGATAAACCGCACCAATAACTGATAATATCATTAAAATTAAGGTAAACACGGGGAATTTTAATTCGATCAAATGGTCAATTAGTATTCCTGATCCTGTTCCAACTCCCATAATGACAATCATTTCAAAAGCCAAACTGGAATATCGGATAAAATCATCCAGTTTTTTCTTCGGTTTCTGATATTTTTCAGGATTCATTAACTGACATTTTCATCACTCATAGAGCAAGTACCTGCAAAATAGGCTCCGGGTTCAATAGCCAACTTTCCGGTAACAATGTCGCCAGTAACCTGCGATGATGCTTTTAACGAAAGCAACTCAGCAACAAATAATTTACCTTTATGGATTCCGGCAATCTCGCAACTTTTGCATCTGATTTCTCCTTCTATCTTTCCTGAAGCACCTATCACCAGTCTTCCTTTGGTTTCAAGGTCTCCAACTATTTCACCATCCACCCGAAGGTCGCCATCTGAAGTTATATTACCCGTAATTCGTGTCCCTTTGGCAATCAGATTAATTACTTGCAGATTGATTTCATTGTTTTCTTTAGCCATTGCTTGGTTTTTTTTGAACGAATTTCAAATATACAAAAGCTGTTCTTAGATCGCTAACTGAAAATGTAAAAAAAGGTTATTACAAGCAAAAAACGTGTCTCTTTTCAGAAACACGTTCAATATTTTAGTTCGATATTTTGAGCAGCCTTTAGATGAAATGATAAAGGAAAGTCATGATTCCTTCGAAAGCAGGTTTCCGGTTTCCTTCTATTTCCATGCGAATATCTAACTGTATTTTAGTAATTCCTCTCAGATTTGCAACCGAACGCAAAACAACACGAGTCCTGATTTTGCTGTTAACTAATACTGGCTGATTAAATTTGAAGCTATCAATTCCGTAATTGACCAGCATTTTAATATTTTCAACCTGAATAATTTGATTCCACATATATGGCAAAAGCGAAAGTGTTAAATATCCATGTGCAATTGTACTTCCAAATGCACCCTCAGTTTTAACCCTTTCTTCATCCACATGAATCCATTGGTAATCAAGTGTTGCATCGGCAAACTTATTGATTTGATCCTGCGTAATAGTCAAATATTCAGAAATACCGAGTTCCTGTCCAACCAGCTTTTCAAATTCCTCGTGACTTCTTACAATAAGCTTTCCCATAATCGGTTTAATTTAGGTGTTTAGTATTTATTTTCTATTTAGGATCGTAGGCCCACTTCAAATATATACTTCCCCAGGTAAACCCTGCACCAAATGCAGCAAGAATGATATTATCACCTTTCCGCAGCTGACTTTCGTAATCGTATAAACATAGTGGAATTGTTGCAGCAGTCGTATTTCCGTATTTCTGAATATTCACCATTACCCGCTCCTTGTCAATTCCCATTCGGCGACCAACAGCATCGATAATTCTCATATTTGCCTGATGGGGAACAAACCATGCCAGATCATTCTCCGTAATGTTATGCTTTTCCATCATTTCAATAGAAACATCAGCCATATTTGAAACTGCAGACTTAAATACGGTTTGTCCCTCCTGATTTACGAAATGTTCTTCATTATAAACGGTTTCGTTCGAAGCTGGCCTTAAAGAGCCGCCACTTTTAATCTGAAGGAATGAACTTCCTGAACCGTCGACCCGATTGATATGATCGATCACTCCCAAATTTTCAGTTGTCGGCTCAAGCAATACAGCAGCAGCGCCATCGCCAAACAACGGACAAGTTGTGCGGTCTTTATAGTTTGTAATCGATGACATCATATCGGCGCCTAGAACAATCACCTTTTTGTATTGTCCACTTTCAATAAATTTAGCGCCGGTAGTCAATGCAAAAACAAATCCTGAACATGCAGCATTAAGGTCAAAACCCCAGGCATTAATTAATCCTGCCTTGAAATTAATCAGATTTGCAGATGCAGGAAGCGGGGTATCGGGAGTTATTGTGGCGCAAATCAATAATTCAATCTCTTCCGGTTTTGTTCCGGTTTTTTCGAGCAATTGCTTTACGGCAGCGGCTCCCATATCCGAGGTTGCTAATCCTTCCTCTTTCATGATGCGGCGCTCTTTAATGCCGATACGCTGCATGATCCATTCGTCGGATGTTTCAACCCAAGTACTCAATTCTTCGTTGGTTAAACGATACTCAGGTAAAAATGCTCCAATGCCAGTAATTGCAGCACGAATTTTATTCATAGTAAAATTTTTTAAATCAAATCTATCAAAAAAAGCCCTCCCAAAAATTCAGAAGAGATCCAAATTAAACTGTAATATTTGGAAATTAATTGCGGCGCAAGTTAAGATGAAAAAACTGAACAGCAAAGAAAAATCAGGCAAATAATTCGCCTAACTCCTTTTAAAACAATTAATTAAATTGTTCGAATATTAAAACAGGAGAGCATAAAAAAGATCAGAAGAATAGGATTCTTCTGATCATAATAGAGTTGTTATTAAACGGTAACGTCTTTTTCGACTGCCAACTTACCTCTGTAATATCCACATTCTGGACATACAGTATGATATTTAACTGTTGTACCACAATTAGAACAAGCTGCCAATGTTGCTGGTGTAGCTTTGTAATGTGTTCTTCTTTTGTCTCTGCGGGTTTTTGATACCCTGTGTTTTGGATGTGCCATCTTAACTTAATCTTTATTCGTTATCTAATAATTTCTTTAAATCATTCCAGATCGACTTGTTATCCTCGTCTTCTCTGACTATATATTTGCCTAACTTTTCGATCATCGCCGGATCACATGTTGTGTTTCCGTTTTCATCGTCAGGATGAACTCTTTTGATCGGAATAGCCAAACAAATAAACTCATAAATCAATTGAGCTACGTTCAATTGATAATCGTTTGTGCTTACCCAAATTACGTCATCGCCTTCAACAAAGTCCTTTTCGCCAAATTTAACGAAAATTCGTTCTGACCCATTGATTGGCTGGTCGTACATTTCAAGGCAACGGTCGCACTGAACATTTACTGTTCCCTTCACATCAAACCACAAGATCATCAGTGAGCTCTGTTTTTCAAGAGTAACCCGAACGTTTACATTACCTTCATCGACAACACCACCGCCAAATTCAGAAAAGAATTTGCCATCTATTTCGTATTCAAAAATATGCTTCCCTTGTGAAAGCCCTTTGAATGCAATGCTATAGAATGATTGACTGCTCATTGCCTGAAAAAAGTTTTGCAAAAGTATAAAAAATATACAAACACCGAAAATATATTGATTTTTTTAACAACGTTTCTCCTTAAAATGATTTTTACAATCGAACCAATTATATATCAATCAATTGCTTCGCCTTCGCATTGTTAATAAGTTATGCCTTGTTCAGGATTATCCTGAAGGTTGTTCCTTTGTTGATCTCAGATTGCTTCAGAAAAATTTTTCCTTTATGATAGTTCTCAACAATTCGCTTTGCTAAAGAGAGTCCGAGACCCCAACCTCTTTTCTTGGTTGTAAAGCCAGGTTGAAATACTGACTTATAATAAGCTTTCGAAATCCCCTTTCCAGTATCAGAAACATCAATAAACAGCTGCTCCGGTTTTTCCACAATGGAAACCTGAATTGTTCCTGAATTGTTCATCGCATCGATTGCATTTTTACACAAGTTTTCGATGACCCAACTAAATAATGACGAATTCAAAGGAGCTTCATGCCTTATATCAGGATCATAATCAAGGATGAATATTACCTTGCCAGACGACCGTGTTTTTAGATATTCAATGGTTGATCGGATCGTTTCAGCAACATCGGTTCGGACAAGTTCCGGAATTGACCCTATCTTCGAAAATCGCTCTGTTATCTTTTGTAATCGCTCTGTATCCTTTTCAAATTCCTGAATCAGTTTTTCATCAATGTTCTGCATTTTTAGCAATTCAACCCAGGCCATT